>NZ_JBEOOG010000171.1:0-1173 GCF_040308965.1 Pseudoalteromonas sp. MER144-MNA-CIBAN-0113 | reverse complement strand
TGAATCCGCAGCTTCGGTGCATAGTTTAGCCCCGTTACATCTTCCGCGCAGACCGACTCGACCAGTGAGCTATTACGCTTTCTTTAAAGGATGGCTGCTTCTAAGCCAACCTCCTGGCTGTCTGGGCCTTTCCACATCGTTTCCCACTTAACTATGACTTTGGGACCTTAGCTGGCGGTCTGGGTTGTTTCCCTCTTCACGACGGACGTTAGCACCCGCCGTGTGTCTCCCGGATAGTACTTTACGGTATTCGGAGTTTGCAAAGGGTTGGTAAGTCGGGATGACCCCCTAGCCTTAACAGTGCTCTACCCCCGTAAGTATTCGTCCGAGGCTCTACCTAAATAGATTTCGGGGAGAACCAGCTATCTCCCGGTTTGATTAGCCTTTCACTCCTAACCACAGGTCATCCCCTAACTTTTCAACGTTAGTGGGTTCGGTCCTCCAGTTGATGTTACTCAACCTTCAACCTGCCCATGGCTAGATCACCGGGTTTCGGGTCTATACCTTGCAACTATTCGCCCAGTTAAGACTCGGTTTCCCTACGGCTACCCTAATCGGTTAACCTCGCTACAAAATATAAGTCGCTGACCCATTATACAAAAGGTACGCAGTCACCCAACAAGTGGGCTCCTACTGCTTGTACGTACACGGTTTCAGGTTCTATTTCACTCCCCTCACAGGGGTTCTTTTCGCCTTTCCCTCACGGTACTGGTTCACTATCGGTCAGTTGGGAGTATTTAGCCTTAGATGATGGTCCACCTATATTCAGTCAAAGTTTCACGTGCTCCGACCTACTCGATTTCACTTAAAATGCGTTTTCATGTACGGGACTATCACCCTGTATCGTGGCACTTTCCAGAGCCTTCCATTAACACATAATAAGCTTAAGGGCTGTTCCGATTTCGCTCGCCGCTACTATCGGAATCTCGGTTGATTTCTTTTCCTACGGGTACTTAGATGTTTCAGTTCTCCGCGTTCGCCTCGTTAACCTATGTATTCAGTTAACGATACCTGCAAGCAGGTGGGTTTCCCCATTCGGAAATCCTAGTCTCAAGTGCTTTTTACTAGCTTGACTAGGCTTATCGCAAGTTAATACGTCCTTCATCGCCTCCAACTGCCAAGGCATCCACCGTGTACGCTTAGTCACTTAACCATACAACCCAAACGGGTCTT
>NZ_JBEOOG010000170.1:0-1191 GCF_040308965.1 Pseudoalteromonas sp. MER144-MNA-CIBAN-0113 | reverse complement strand
CATAAAACGCGTTTGGCGTTGTATGGTTAAGCCTCACGGGTAATTAGTACAAGTTAGCTTAATGGCTCACACCACTTCCACATCTTGCCTATCAACGTTGTAGTCTTCAACGGCCCTTCAGAGACTTTAAAAGTCTAGTGAGAACTCATCTCGAGGCCTGCTTCGCGCTTAGATGCTTTCAGCGCTTATCAGTTCCGAACGTAGCTACCGGGCAATGCCATTGGCATGACAACCCGAACACCAGCGGTTCGTTCACTCCGGTCCTCTCGTACTAGGAGCAACCCCTCTCAATTCTCAAACGCCCACGGCAGATAGGGACCGAACTGTCTCACGACGTTCTAAACCCAGCTCGCGTACCACTTTAAATGGCGAACAGCCATACCCTTGGGACCGACTTCAGCCCCAGGATGTGATGAGCCGACATCGAGGTGCCAAACACCGCCGTCGATATGAACTCTTGGGCGGTATCAGCCTGTTATCCCCGGAGTACCTTTTATCCGTTGAGCGATGGCCCTTCCATTCAGAACCACCGGATCACTATGACCTACTTTCGTACCTGCTCGACGTGTCTGTCTCGCAGTTAAGCTGGCTTCTACCATTACACTAACCGTACGATGTCCGACCGTACTTAGCCAACCTTCGTGCTCCTCCGTTACTCTTTGGGAGGAGACCGCCCCAGTCAAACTACCCACCAGGCACTGTCCGTAACCCCGATTCAGGGGCCAACGTTAGAACATCAAAACTACAAGGGTGGTATTTCAAGGACGACTCCACAAAAACTAGCGTCTCTGCTTCTAAGTCTCCCACCTATCCTACACATGTAGGTTCAATGTTCAGTGCCAAGCTGTAGTAAAGGTTCACGGGGTCTTTCCGTCTAGCCGCGGGTACACAGCATCTTCACTGCGATTTCAATTTCACTGAGTCTCGGGTGGAGACAGCGTGGCCATGGTTACACCATTCGTGCAGGTCGGAACTTACCCGACAAGGAATTTCGCTACCTTAGGACCGTTATAGTTACGGCCGCCGTTTACCGGGGCTTCGATCAAGAGCTTCTCCGAAGATAACCCCATCAATTAACCTTCCGGCACCGGGCAGGTGTCACACCGTATACGTCATCTTGCGATTTTGCACAGTGCTGTGTTTTTAATAAACAGTCCCAGCCACCTGGTCACTGCGGCTCCAATCAGCTTA
>NZ_JBEOOG010000169.1:0-1193 GCF_040308965.1 Pseudoalteromonas sp. MER144-MNA-CIBAN-0113 | reverse complement strand
GTGGTGGGTGATACTGGACTTGAACCAGTGACCCTCGCCTTGTAAGGGCGATGCTCTCCCAACTGAGCTAATCACCCGCATCTAAACAACACCACATTGCTGCGTTGTTGTGGGGCGCTATTATAGATAGACTTGTAAATGTGTCAACACTTGAATGATAAAAATGTGCTGAATGAAGCTTTTATAATCAATGCAATGTAAATAGTGTTCACTTTATCAGCAAGGTAACATAAAACGAACAATAAGCAGCTTTGGCTAGGGGTTAAAATAACTATATTTATATTCACTAGAGCGAGTTCTGTTGCTTTTTAAGGATGAAAATTAATTCAATTTAGTGGTAATTGATTTGCCGAGTCAGGGTTGCAACCAAGAAATCAAAGTAAAGCTTTCTAGTTCAGATCATCCTGCCTATGTTATTCAATTGTTTAAACCACTCAAATTAGCAAGTTGTTTATCGCTTAGCATAGTTAAGCTTTACAATTAGCATTTAATAAAATCCAGCTAGGCTATGATGGAAGTAGGCCCGTTTTAGGAGAAAAGCAGTGATAACTCAATTTGCATATAAATGTATACCTTTTGAGTCCGATGTGAATAGGTGCTTTTAGTATTATAGGGTCGTTATGCTCAACTCAAACTTAAATGTGGCACACTTAACGAAGCTCATTGTTACTAAGTAGTATGAAAATCTACTTTTTAGCATGTATGATAGCCAGTTTGTTGAAAATTAAACCATTTAAATAATGTCGCACAAAAAACTGTTGACTTTATTTTGGGGGGTGCATAGAATGCGCCCCGCACTAAGCGATACACGACGTGGTTATCACAGAGCGTATTGAATAAATTGGGGCTATAGCTCAGCTGGGAGAGCGCTTCGCTGGCAGCGAAGAGGTCTGCGGTTCGATCCCGCATAGCTCCACCAATTTTTAGTGTTTGTCCTAGGGTAACAGTTTTCTGTGTCCCCATCGTCTAGAGGCCTAGGACACCGCCCTTTCACGGCGGTAACAGGGGTTCGAATCCCCTTGGGGACGCCACTTACTATTATACAGTAGGGTAGTGTTATTAAAGCTCGTCTGAATCGAGTCTAAACTTTCAGTTGTCCTAGTGACACTTTTTAGTGTCCCCATCGTCTAGAGGCCTAGGACACCGCCCTTTCACGGCGGTAACAGGGGTTCGAATCCCCTTGGGGACGCCAC
>NZ_JBEOOG010000168.1:0-1221 GCF_040308965.1 Pseudoalteromonas sp. MER144-MNA-CIBAN-0113 | reverse complement strand
TTTTAGAATCTTGATATCTAATCTCAGATTCATTCGGCGCTAAACCAGCATTATAATGATGTGGTCTAACATTATTGTAATATCCGTTGATATAATCACTCACACTATATTTAGCGTCTCTAAAGTTTTCATATCCAACTTTTGGCATCCATTCCGTCTTAAAGCTTCTAAAAAATCGTTCCATTGGCGCATTATCCCAACAATTTCCGCGCCTACTCATACTTTGTTTGATTTTATAGCGCCATAAACGTTGGCGATATTTCAAACTTGTATAATGACTACCTTGGTCTGAATGAAACATCAGTCCTGACGGTTTCCCTCTGCTTTCATACGCGAGTTCAAGCGCTTTTAATGTTAAATTAGTATCTGGTGACAATGACATCGCCCAACCAACTACTTTGCGTGCAAATAAATCAATAACGACGGCTAAATAGGCCCAGCGATTGCCTGTCCAAATATACGTCACATCACCGCACCATACGGTATCTGGCTCAACAACATCAAACTGTCTATCTAGCAGGTTTGGGATTTCAAGATGCTCATTACCACCCCTTTTATATTGATGCTGTGGTACTTGGCAGCTCTCTAGTTTTAGTTTAATCATGAGCTTAGCGGCGCGATAACGGCTTAATTCAAAATCGTTATTCGTTGCTATTGCCGCGATTGTCCGCGCCCCAGCTGAGCCGCCGCTCATTGCATGTATTGCTTTAACTTCAGCCTCTAGCCTTACTTGCTCTGGCGTCGGCGTTGTATCCCGTACAGCCCAATATTTATAGCTGCTACGATGCACATTGAACACGTTACACAGCACGCTAATTGGGTAACGCTCTCGTTGATTTAGCTTCTCAATTAACGAGAATTGTTCAGGGAGTCGGACATCAAGAGAGCGGTAGCCTTTTTTAATATATCCTTTTCTAATTCAATGCGTTGAATTTGCTTTTTAAGTTCACGAATTTCAATTTGTTCGGGTGTCATTGGTGAGGCGGTGGGTGTCTGGCCATTCCGCTCTTGCTTTAATTGAGTTACCCACTTACTTACAGTTGATTTACCAACCCCCATAACCTTAGCTGCATCTTCTTGCGTATAGCCTTGATCAACTACAAGCTGAGCTGTCTCTAATTTTATTGCTGCAGAATACGTTGCGCGTTTTAATTTCGTCATTTTTTCACCCAAATTTGTATGCTTATTAGCATAACATTTCTTTCTTAATGGGTGGCCAAA
>NZ_JBEOOG010000167.1:0-1230 GCF_040308965.1 Pseudoalteromonas sp. MER144-MNA-CIBAN-0113 | reverse complement strand
ATAATACAAGTAAACGTGGTGAATTGCCCGTATTAACAAGTGATGCAGGTAAAGTCGTTATGCAATTTCACCAAGCCATACAGGGTGGCGATAAGAGCAAAGCACGCGGCTTTTTAGCTGATGATGTCATTATATATGAAGGAGGTAGAGTTGAACGCTCAGCCGATGATTATGCAAACCACCACATGCTGGCTGACATGAAATATTTGGCTCAACTTGAAGTAGAAATACTTGAACATGAAGTAAGAGAGGTAGGACAGACAGCTTTTTCTATGTCTAGAACAAAGTTGACTGGAGAGTTTAAAGGAAAAGAAGTGAACAGTGAAGGCATGGAAAGTATGGTGCTTTTGAAAAAAGATGGGAAATGGAAAATAGCTCATATCCATTGGTCCCATTAATTTAAACATAATAATTCAGAGAGGTTAAAAATGAGAAAATTTATTACAACTATTATTGCCCTTATCATCAGTATTTCGGCTGTGGCTCATGATGATATAGATCATAGTAATAAAGACAAAAAGGCGATTGTTGATGTGATTAAAAGCATCAAGTATGGCTGGGAAAATGGTGATGGATTGCCGTTTCGACGTAACTTTTTAGATTTTGAGGGGGCACGTTATATCGAAGGAGGAGGACAAAATGCAGGGTTAGATTCGCTAGTCGAGCATCACGTAGAGCCTGAAAAGGATGCATTGGAATACTTAAAGTTAAACTTTAGTGGAATAGAAGTTCACTTTGAGGGTGATGACAAATCTTTTGCGTGGGCTATTGCTGATACACGGATGGAAGGAAAAGTGAACAGAAGTGGTAAAATATTCGATAAAGTTGGATTTCAAACATTCTTATTTCGCAAAATAAATGGTAACTGGAAGGTTGTGCATACCCACTCGTCTAGTAGAGATAATAAGTGATAATTGTTTAAAACTACACGGCATGCTGACTGGCTAGTTTAAGCCTTTAAATGAATGGAATAGGACTTTAAGTGAAAAAAATAGAGAAGAAAAAGTACTCAGGTTTTTACGAGTTTAACGTCACTTTAGGTCCTATTGATAATTATCACACCGCTTTTTTTTTGAGTTGAGGTTCGGTAACCGTCGGCTAAACCACACCTAAACATTTATTTTATATTCGCTAAGCTCATTTCTTTTTAATAACAGGAGTGAGTTATGCAAACCAATCGAACACAACAATGGCTAGATTTAATTCGCCGACAACCAGGCTCTGGTTTAA
>NZ_JBEOOG010000166.1:0-1256 GCF_040308965.1 Pseudoalteromonas sp. MER144-MNA-CIBAN-0113 | reverse complement strand
CTGGTTTAGCGCCGAATGAATCTGAGATTAGATATCAAGATTCTAAAACTGTGGCCAAAATTAGTTGACCACTACACAGCTACATATTGAGCAAAAGCATCTCTAATAGTTGGGTGTTTATATCTCCAGATATATTGCCCTTCTTCAAAGCTTTGGGAAGTTAAACTGCCTTCTAGAAACTTGAGTGAGGAAATTACCCCATCAAGTGTTCCCCCAAGTAGTTTTAATGCATTCAATTCACTTTCAGCTAACTCAATCGGGCTTGCCAATGCTCCAGCCCTCATAAAAATGGCCGCAAGAGCTGAGATATTTTGTTTATCTAGAGTTGATAAAACATCTAAAAGAAACTCAACAGGGCTTTCAACAAAGTTAACCAATGTTGATTTACTAACTCTAAGTTCTCTCGTGAAAAACTTATCTCCAAGCCTTCTTGCTATCTCTGGGGTGAACTTCTCATTGTTGGCAATATATTTTAAAAAGGGCTTAACTTCTTTTTTAAAACTCTGAGGTTGATTTCCCAACTTAATATGGTTGTATAATATCTGCTCTCTTTCATGTTGAGATATATCTTGAACATTAATAACGACCTGAGAAGCTTTCATCACAGGCAAAGAGCTTTCTTTCAAATCACCTTTTGCACTTTGATATATGTAATCTCGTGATGTAAATATAACTTTGGCGCCGTTTTTAATAGCAGTACTTATATGTGGAAAAGTTCTTGCCCATGCAAATGTAGCGCTCCAATCAACTTGAGTAGCCCCAAAAGCATCATCTATCCAAAACAGTCTTTTCGGCTCATTTGGGTTCCAATGACGTATAAATTCATCACTTGAACATAGTTTAAACGTATTACATCCCCATTCATCTAGCGCGCCTAATGCCAAAGATGCAGCAATGGTTGATTTTCCACATGCTGGCTCACCTAGCAACAAAACAAAGCCATGCTCAACTAGAGCCTTAGCACTTCTATTAAAGGCATCGGTTAATACAAACTTTGAAATATCATTACCTAGCGAATTCAAAATTGCTTTTGCTTGCCCTCCTGCCCGCTCATCAAGAATTTGGCTTAAATCGCCTAATCCATAAACTCTTGGCACAAGCATTCTTAGCCGTGGTGACTCAACTATAAGCTGAGAGATTCGTTCCTTCCCGTATGCAGCGAAATACTCTATTCCATCGATATGAATCGCCCCGTGTTTGCCAGAGACTCAATAACTTGAGAAACTGGAACTATGAAAAAATCAAATCGCTATACA
>NZ_JBEOOG010000165.1:0-1280 GCF_040308965.1 Pseudoalteromonas sp. MER144-MNA-CIBAN-0113 | reverse complement strand
TGATGTATAGCGATTTGATTTTTTCATAGTTCCAGTTTCTCAAGTTATTGAGTCTCTGGCAAACACGGGGCGATTCATATTCAGGTTATCTAGTACTTGAACATGTCCTTCTGACAATGTAATTATTGGGTATCGATCATATGAGTCTATATCAGCAGTGATATTGGCGGAATGCAACCGATTCAAAACAGTTTCAGCCTCAGAAAATAGCGCCATTGCAATTGTTTCATCCGATTCACTACAAGCTAATACAATTCTTTGTAATGCTAATGCGTGTTCGATTTGAGGGGATTCAGGAAAAGCCTGTTGAGCTATTCTAAGTTTTTCATAGGCAGCCTCATTTTCGTCAAATGAACGCAAAGCAAGCCCATATTGCATTAAGAATAACCCTTCATTTTCGAAGGCTTTTTCAAAGCTCTCATAAATCGATAGTACCCTCTCTTTATCATTTTGCATTATACGTTTTAAAGATTTAGCATTTACAAGATGTTTATATATTGTAAATTCACTTTTACTAATATTTCTGACAATTGGAAAGTCATATACTGAAAACGCATCTACATAAGCAATAATTATATTTAATAAATATTCTTGCGGGACAAATAAATTAAATAGCTTCTCTATATAAATTCTATGCCTAGTTGTTACATTTCCGTTAGAGTAATGAACAAGGCCATCCATCATTTGGGCTAATTTATAAACATTTGGGTTTAAACCAAGAAAAGATAGCGCTCTAGATAATGTTGCTTCGTGAGCTGGAACTCTTTGAGTGGTTGCTAATCCAGCAAGCATCAATAGAGCTTTTTCTGAATCACAAGTAATGCTTCCAAAATCTCTTTGAATTATTTTGTTATATCCCTCACCTGAAGTTGATTCAATCAAACCGATAAGTAATTGTTTTTTAGCCTTCTTAAGTAATTCTAGTTTTCTTTTATTGAGAGGTAGCTTTGATAAGCGAGTCCAATTGCCATGCAATTTTAATTTATCTAAAATTGGTTCTGCATCAAGGTCATTGATTTGTGAAACATCTAAAGAACTTGATACATGCTCCTCTAAATGAAATTTTCCTCTAGTATTCCAGATTTTTAAATTCTCTGAGCTTATAAATATTGCTTTTGAAGATTTTGACGATTTAAGAAGCTCACTTAATTCAAAAGTAACACCGCCAACTCTCTCAATAAATACATAATAAGGCTTGTCATTTCCCCCCTGTGTCAGGATAGTTGTCGCCTCTAACATTTAGCAGAGGCAAATAAAATGAGACGTCAATTTACACAAGA
>NZ_JBEOOG010000164.1:0-1291 GCF_040308965.1 Pseudoalteromonas sp. MER144-MNA-CIBAN-0113 | reverse complement strand
ACCAAGGTGATTATTATGCCTTGATCTGATCACTACATATTCTATAAGTTCAATTTATAATGATCTTGCCGTGGCTCTAACATCATCTGCAAACCATTGGCGTTGATAATTAAATAAGGTGTGCAAACCTGGCATAAAGCTATATAGACGCGACAACACTTCAAATTCCCTACTAATAATTAGGAGTCGATAGTAAGTTCTCTTTAATAATAAGTATAGTAACTAAACGTGTTAGATGCGCTAAATAGGGGGATTTCTAGTGTATTAATAAGAGGAATATAGTTTAAAAACAAAAAAGCCCAGCAAGTTACTGGGCTTTGTAAGTCAAATGACTGCTTTAAAAATTAACTGTTCAATTGACCCGTAGATGATTCTATATGGGCACGCACAAACCACTGATATTGCTCAAGCTCTGCAAGTTGCGCAATGATCATATCTTCAGATACCGGATCAAGCTCACCGAGTAACTCAATAGCTTTACGGTGATCACCGTTAACGCCGTTATATACTTTGTCTAAGGCGGCTAGGTGTTCAGTTACTAAACCTTTGCCGATGGCGTAATCTTCCCATGTACGACGATCAACAATCGATTTTGGTGTACCAACAGGCACGCCGCCTAAAGTGGCAATACGTTCTGCTATGGTGTCGGTCATTTCACGGACGGTTTCTACTTGTGGGTCTAGCATTTCATGTACGCCAATAAAGTTTGGACCTACTACATTCCAATGAATATGTTTTAAAGTTAGCTGTAAATCAATTAGCGCTACCATGCGATTTTCTAGTACAGATATTGCTTTATTTGCTGATTCGTTTTTTACACCGGGAGCGGTAAATTCAGCGACTTTATTTGCATTATTACTGTTACTCATGATTCCTCCTACTATTTCAAAAATAGTGCTCGCTTTACTCTAGTGAGTATTTAAATTGCGATAACGAACACCTCTTGTATTTATAGAAGCAATCGTCATGCCGATAGTGATATAGTTTTAACTAACTGAAAAATAGCAGTTTAATTTTTATTTATAGTGCTTGATAAAGCAGTAAGATTAAGTGCATATGAAAAATATGCACTTTTTTGTAAATTCTGCAAAACAGCAGTACTTTAAAGTGTTAGCGAATAGCGTGCCCTTTATAGTGGTTATAATGAAGGTATTATCATTGTTGATTAATGTCCTGTTACATATACTCAACTTAAAGATTCATTAAAGGAGAAGTGAATCGCCCCGAGTTCATCGGAGACCAGTTTGTTTAAGTCAGGCCACTTTACCTGACTCGTTTAAATTATCATAGT
>NZ_JBEOOG010000163.1:0-1436 GCF_040308965.1 Pseudoalteromonas sp. MER144-MNA-CIBAN-0113 | reverse complement strand
GTTCACGAAATTCTGATGTATAGCGATTTGATTTTTTCATAGTTCCAGTTTCTCAAGTTATTGAGTCTCTGGCAAACGCGGGGCGATTCAAAGTGTATGTTGAGGTTTTTTTCCATCGAGCAAGGAGTGATCAAAGAGTTAACGCCTTTACCTGATACCCCTGTTGAAGTATCCATAAAGAATGCACATTGGATTGATACTATTAATCCAACACCGCAGGAGCAAAATGCGCTTGCAAAAACGCTCAATATAACTTTTCCAGATTCGGTAGATGTAGAAGAGATTGAAACGTCGTCAAGGTGCTTTATCGATAATGAAGGTTTACATGTGCATGCATTGTTTATGTCACCTAATGAAGGGCGATTTAATACTGTAACGGTAGCTTGTTTGTTGCAAAACAATTGCTTACTTACTATTCGTGATGAGGAATTGGCTGATTTTAGACTACTGCGCTTAAGAGCGCGCAAAGGTCAGGTGGCATGCGATACAGCAAAACAATTATTAATCACTTTATTTGATCAAAAAGTTGAAAACCATGCTGATATGCTCGAAGACATGCATCATCAATTAGAGAGGCTCAGTGCTTATGTACTTGAAGAAGATAACTCAGACTTAGAAGAGGCGGTTGGTCGTATAGCTCGCTTAGAAGATGCTAATGGTAAGGTGCGTTTATGTTTAATGGATACGCGACGCAATATTTCGTTTTTAATACGCCGTATAGGCGCGCAAAATGACGAGCGCGAATCTCTTAGAGAAATTGTACTCGATATAGAAACTTTAATGTCGCACTGTACCTTTTTATTCGACAAGGTGAACTTTTTGATGGATTCAACACAAGGCTTTATTAATATTGAACAAAATCAAATTATTAAAACCTTTTCTATTGCCTCAGTAGTTTTCTTACCGCCTACAGTAGTGGCTAGTGTGTATGGTATGAATTTTAATATAATGCCTGAGCTACAATGGGAATGGGGTTATCCATTTGCAATTGGCATTATGTTACTGTCGGGCTTTGCCCCTTACTTATTTTTTAAACATAAAGGGTGGTTATAATACTTTAATATTGCAAGCTGAGCGCTCAAATCATTACCCGGTATATTGATGTGCTTTTAATACTTCAAGGGGAATAATATCTAGCGCTTTTTGGTTTGTTGCTTCAAGAACAACAGGAGGAGCAACATTTGCAGCAATGGCATGATACCAACGAATCGCACATAAGCACCACTTATCGCCAGCTTTTAAGCCCGCAAAATCATATAAAGGATTAGGGCTAATTAAATCGTTACCTTGCGCCTTAGAAAATTGCAAAAATTCGTCGGTCATAATGGCGCACACACTGTGATTACCAAAGTCTGAATCTGGCACAGACTGTGTAAAAACTAATTTTTAATAAATTGTCTTGGGTATGTTCTTAGTTTAAAACCATCTAGGATGGT
>NZ_JBEOOG010000162.1:0-1503 GCF_040308965.1 Pseudoalteromonas sp. MER144-MNA-CIBAN-0113 | reverse complement strand
CATAACGAGCCTGTAGAATAACTCGTTTTTAATTTATTTTTATTGATGCATTAACCATAGCCGAGTTCCTATTTTGATTCAATCGGTTACTTCGATTTTACGTAAAATATAAAAGAGGATTTGCTGTTGCTTTAATGGGCGTTTTGGAAGGTATCACAGGTGTTTGAGTGGATTATTTGAGGTGATAAGGGCTTACGCTAATTAATGCATCGTGTTTCTCAGCTTTTCTAGATTATGAACAAGGCAATACAACTGCCATTGCGCATTCACTTTCGTTTGTCCACGTAAGGTCAACTTATTCATGCCTTTATTGACAGTAATATTCCCGAACACTGGCTCTATACAGCCGAGTCTTTTACTGTACTGTCGTCGTCCCATTGGGCTGTCTATTTTGGCCTTCATTTTGTCGATATAGCTGAGCTGTTTACGCGATTCATCATTTTTAAACTGTACTTGCCGCCCTGTTTTTGTCGGTGGCTGTCGCATGCATTGCTGTTGCAGTGGGCATACTTTGCAATCTTTTAAGTAACCGCAGAATCGCGTGTATTTTTGGTTGTGGCTTTTTACATTGATACCACTTCGCCACATGTCATTGCCTGCGGGACAGCGGCAGGTTTGTGTCGTTTCATCATAATGGAAGTCCTCTGAAGTAAATAAGCGTGGCTTACCTTTACTGCGTTTTAGTCGGCGTTTTTCTTGCTCTGTTTCGTATGTTTCGCTGTCTTTAAATAACGGGTTTCGTTTTCTAAATTGGTTATCCGCAATGTAAGTATCAAAGCCACTTTTCGCCATGTATTCAAGATTCGCTTCGCTATTAAACCCACTGTCTGCGGTGAACTTAATCGTTTGTTCGTCTGTTGATTTGTCGGTATTCAATTTATCAAGCTGCTGCTTTAATTGCTTAACTGCTGGCTGCAAGGTTTGTTGCTCACCCACCGAGCCCCATGCCTGTGCTTGCAGTATAATTTGATGTTTATCGTCATTTATCGCTATCCCATTGTAGCCTTGGATTGTGCCTTTTGACGTGGTCATTTTCGCGCTATCGGGGTCGGTAATATTACTTTTAATGGGCTTGCCTTTGCTGCCCGTTTTTTCCTCGTGGGTCGCTAAGAACTCCGTGATTTTATCTGCACTTTTATCCAGCTTTTCTTTTTGCTTTAAATCCTGTGTTATCAACTCTTCGCTCAGGCTATCTTGTGATTGGTGACGTTCGATAATACGTTTACTCGCGCGTTCTAGTTTTGCTTTTTTACGCCCTAGCTCATCGAATGTGCCGCTCCATTCTTTACTCGCATTCGATTTCAATTTGCATCCATCAATGGCAAACATGTTGCGACCTATCAAGCCTTCTTCGTCGCATATCATCAGTACTTGCGTAAACAGCGGTTCAATCTGTTCGTGCATTTTGGCCACGAATCCCGCTACCGATGTGTAATGAGGTTGAATATCACCCGACACACTCATGAACAAAATATTCGTCTCACACGCCTTAGCAATACGGCG
>NZ_JBEOOG010000161.1:0-1504 GCF_040308965.1 Pseudoalteromonas sp. MER144-MNA-CIBAN-0113 | reverse complement strand
CTGTCTCTTGATCACAACTTTTCTGTCTGCTGAATTGATATTAACAATTCGGCAGATTCGACCATTTCTGCTAATTTCAACCACCCCTGCCAGAGTGCTTTTACGCCAACTCGACCATTTCTTTTACTGTCATACCACCCTCCCAATTTCGCTAAACTATAGTATAGCCAATGAAGAGACGGTACTTTATCCGGCAACACATCCTTTTCAACCTTTGCCCATAGTAATTTCCACGTCATCTCTTTAACACAAGCTGTACATCTCACTTCTTTGTCTAATTCACTCCTTTGCGCCATATTTTGCAGCTGTAATAACCTGACAGCAATAAACGCTTTAATGATCGCAATTCGTAAAATATTATCACTGTGCTGCAAACGTAAATCTTCTACTTCGGTTCCATCTGTTTTCCATGTTTTATGAAACTCCTCTACACGCCAGCGAAGTTCATAGTATCTTACTAATTTCTGGGCATCTTTTGCTGTGTTTACGGGCTCTGTCGTATATAAAATCCAACATAATGGATTTTTTTGCGTGCTTTCTTTTTCCTGACAGACAATGACATTAACACTCAATGTCGGTGATTCTTGCCCTTGAACTCGCTTAGGCTTGGCGAGTGTTATAGGTTGATAGCTCAATGTAATTCGGGCCTGACGCGCTTTTCTTCCCGCACGTTGCGCTATATTAATAGTGTAACAACACTGACCCTGCGCTGTTTCTATTAACTGGTTGAGATTGCATTGAGGCTCTATTAATTTTCTATTTTCTTTTGCTCTGACTAAAAATCGATGCCCTTCATCTTTTTGGTAAGTCATGTACTCATAAATGTCAGCTTCTCTGTCGCAGATGTTAAGTATATTTGATAATTCACCTGTACGTTTTTTTATATCCATTAATGTTTGTTGCCAGCGATAGCTTTCTTTCTCTTCGTAAGGGCGTTGCTGTTGTTGATCTTTAGTCCCTTTAACCTTTGATTTCCTAAACCAATAGTATTGGTCGAGTAAACCAATAACGTGCTCCGTATCTGCATCAATTGCTAAAGTTGAATGCGCATATAGCGTTCTTGTTTTTGATGGTTTTCCTAATGTATTTGCACAGTTCACATCGCCTAATTCTTTGCAAACACTGTGTTTAAATGTCAATCCTGTCGTATCTTGGATAGCGAGAACCAAAGGCAACTGCTTTACCGCTTCACTCGTTTGTGAGAACCCCGAATCGGCAATCGCTTGAGGGGATATTTTCTCATTTCTAATGAAACGATAAGCGGCTTCAATTTTTGCGGGTGTATCAGAAGCCTTAACAATTGAGCTGTCTGCATTCTCAGCCATATCGCTTGCTAGTAGAGCTAATCGTCGGGTGCGTCTCGGATCTCCTAAATTAGCATTACCAAAAATTAATTGAGCCCATTCTTCAGAAGTGTTTATGTGCATACGATAAATCTATGAGTGATGATGATCGATTAGATCACAGATTTATCGATATTCAAAGACTTGTGTATAAGAGACAG
>NZ_JBEOOG010000160.1:0-1562 GCF_040308965.1 Pseudoalteromonas sp. MER144-MNA-CIBAN-0113 | reverse complement strand
AAGAAAATGGCAGGGCTAGACGATGATTATCGCTCAACCCTGTTAGAATCTGGGATTAAAATGCGCTAGCCGTGATAGATATACACTTTTTCAGTTTGAATACTGTTTATTTATACCGTTATAATTCATTGCAGTTACGTAGGTTAGGGTAATCACTAGCGAGTGTTTATTGGTATCCTTGGTAATACGCTTTTAGATTTTTTCAGCAACCATTTGGTATTTGAATGAAATATACTAATAACAAAATATATCGTTTTAAAATTTCTCTAATTGGTATTGAACCTCAGATCTGGAGAGAAGTTGACGTTCCTGATAATTACAACTTTTGGGAGCTGCATGTTGCAATTCAAGACGCATTTGGCTGGTTGGACTATCATTTACATGAGTTTATTCCAAACAAAAAAGGACCTACAGGCGGAAAAAATATAGGTTTACCTGAATCAGAGCTTGATGACAGCGTAATTGCTGATTGGGATATTTCCCTAAAGAAATACTTTTCAACTGTTGGTAATTATATTAGTTACAATTATGATTTTGGAGATAGCTGGAACCATGAAGTAAAGCTTATTGGTATATTGCTTGCTGAAGAAAGTAATCAATACCCCCGCTGTATAGCTGGAGAAAGGGCATGCCCACCCGAAGATTGTGGTGGTCTATGGGGGTATCAAGATTTACTTGAGATTATAAATACCCCAACACATGAAGAGTATTCAAATACTGTAGAGTGGCTAAAAGGGCATGCTAAAAACTATTGGCCATTTGACTCTGAAAAATTTAATCGAAAATCAGTTAAATTTTCAGACCCATACAAGAGATGGTGTGTTGCTTTTAATCAATCCTATAATGAATAAAATCTAATCGGGTAACCGGAGGTCTCTAACCTCCAGTTCCGACACCATGCATCATGTGCAGGAAGCAAAAACCAATAGGATCAGGTCTTTCATTTTGATTTTCGCTCAAACAGCAAAAACAAGATCTGATAATCATATAGAAAGCTCCTCGAGTATTTCGATACAGTTGTGTTGAACGACCTAGCCAAGCTAATCATTTTGGCGTTATTAGCAGTAACTTAGCTTCTTGCCATCGGTTAACACTGCGATATTGCCCTTGGCAGTAACAAATACATCCCGCAAACGTCCAGTAACCTCAGGGAATATATGAGTCTGGGTAAATTCACCGTTAGCTAAATTAACGCTGTAGATTTTTTTGTCGACTAAAGTGGTGAGTAGCACATGCTTTTGCAGTACAGCAATAAAAAACAATAAAAAAGACACCCATCATAAAATTTGTATTTCGCCAATTTTTTACTAACGTTTAATTAGTATGAAAATCAAACTGGGTGAAAAATGGCTACTGCAAGAAAACGTCAAGTAAGTTTGGCAGATACAAAATACTATCACTGTATTTCACGTTGCGTTCGGCGTGCATTTTTATGTGGCGAAGACCACTTTACAGGACATTCATACGAGCACCGTAGAGGTTGGGTTGTAAACGTCCGGTGATCATCACCTAGATATTGATATTCCAAGGCAATAATTGTTCTATGTCTGGCTCAGGCTGAC
>NZ_JBEOOG010000159.1:0-1563 GCF_040308965.1 Pseudoalteromonas sp. MER144-MNA-CIBAN-0113 | reverse complement strand
TGAATCCTGAGAAAAAAGAAGAAATGCGGGCGGCATAAAATTTAACTTGAGGCGACAACTAACTTGAAAAACTCCGCCCTGAAGTCTGGATCGAAGCTTGCTTTGACCTGAACCCCTTGCGCATCTTTCAAAAGGCTATTGTTTGCACCTCGATAATCAGGCATATCTTTCATATATGCCTCGATCACTAGAACAGGTAAGTCTTCAGGTTTTTTATCGGAAGCTAAAAACTTTGCAACCACAGCACTATTGAACAAATCTGGAGAGAACTCTTGATTGAACGGACGACCGCGATACTGAAAATTAAGTACAATTTCTAATGCTTCTAGAACCGTACTTTTCCCAGCATTATTATCACCAACAAAGATGTTTACATCATCGTTAAACTCAAATATTTGATCTTCGAATTTTTTAAAATTGATCAAGCGAAGTGATTTTATAAGCACCTGTTAACTCCCTGTAAAGTTGAAATCCCATGCTGCGGAAATTTAGGAGCGCAAGCGAGTAAATTTTCCGTAGCAGCGCCTTGTTAGTTTTATCTTCTCTTGCGCTCTGACCGTTTAGCGATCTCTGGAACACTATCAGCAGGACTTGCAATGGTCGACATTGATACACCTTCGTCATCTGATAAGGTTTCTCTAAAGCAATGTGCAAGTGATTTTCCTGTATTTCGGGCCATTTCTAGCGCTTCATTTATTTTGTCGCCAGAAATACCACCTTTGGGTCCTCTCACGATGGACTGCATATGAACAGTGCCGTCTTCTGGGTTGTCGGTTGTTAATACATTTTCGATAAACTCATCTGGGTCATCAGCTAAATGATCCATGTGCTCCTGCATGCCTTGCCCCCCTGGGCCAAAAGTGTGCAAGAACCCTGATTCTGGATCGTTCTCTAATGTAATCTTTAGCTGATCATCTTTTGAGAAGGGAATATGATAATCATTGAAATTAATAAATTGATTGCCATCTATTCTCATTTGAAAGTGCCAGTGTGGAAAATCAGTTTTACTACCTGCGTGCCCCTCAAAATCGTTTTTAGAGCAATCCAATGTCCATTCAATATTTTTCCACTTAATAGTTGTTTCAAACAGCTTCCTATCACTGCTTTCTTCTTTAAGGTTGTTTATATTTTTTACGCCAGCCTCAGCATTGGCAACCCATCTCAAAAATGCAGATATATTGAAGAAATCAAACTTATCAGTAATTTTGCTGAAGTCTTTCTTTTTGAATTTACCTCGGCGTAAGAGCCAGTGAACACATGGTTCTGATTTACTTATCGTTTTAAAGGGCTTTCCACAAAGGTAACACTCATCAGAATTGTAGCTTTCTATGAAAGCAGAATATTCTCTATCATAGTTTTCTCTTTGTTGTTCGAAGTGCGCCGTTGACTCCTCATCCGTGAGAGAGCTTATTTGATCTTTAAAAGATTGAGCTACTCGCTTAATGTCGTCTTGCACGATACCTCCTAGTAAAACTAACATTTAATAGCGGAGTTTTTCAAGTTAGTTGTCGCCTCAAGTTAAATTTTATGCCGCCCGCATTTCTTCTTTTTTCTCAGGGTTTA
>NZ_JBEOOG010000158.1:0-1580 GCF_040308965.1 Pseudoalteromonas sp. MER144-MNA-CIBAN-0113 | reverse complement strand
GGCGTTGGTATGACTCCCACTGTCAAGTTAAACGCACTGATCCTTGCTTAACTTTTTAAGCCATAATTACTTCAGCTCGAATTAGAGCGAGTTAATACATAGGATGAAGCAAGTAAGTTCGTCGGTTATCTTGCTGATATTCGTTGGTTATTACTATTTCTAGTAACAGAGCAGACCTTACTTATTCCGTCGTGGCACCTGTCTTCAGTCTATGTTCGTGGTTCAACGCAGCGTTAGCTGCATTGCCATCCTAACGCCGTCGGTGGTTGTGCCACACCCGATGCTTGATCCCATGCATTAACTCTAATTCGTTTATCATGCGGGTACTCTTGCCAATCTAAGTTTTGTATTCACTGGCGTAAGCACCACTTCTTTAGCAATGGCCCATATGTACGCAATCATTTCTCGGGCAATTGCGGTGACAACCAGGTTGTAGTGTTTCCCTTTGGCTATCATTTTTTTATAGCGCTTGCAGAGCCTAAGTTGTGCTTTCCACGCAATATCAATAATGTCCTTTGGTAAACCTTCTTGTCGTTTTTGCATATCTGTCGATATATTTGCTGCATATCGATAAGTGTGCGCGCCTTCAACAAGGAGGCGTCTTGCTCGGCCATTTCCGCATTTTGTGATAGCGCCAATATGGCGTTTGCCACCACTCGAGTGTTCACTGGGTACAAGACCGAGATAACTCATTAATTTACGGGGATGATCGAAGCGCGTTAAATCGCCAAGCTCAGCAACAACACCGGTGGCGACCAACAAACGAACACCTCGCATTGCTTGTATTGCTTTAACAACGGGATAATAACGCCATTGATGGACGTGATGTGTAAGTTCATTATCTAATCGTTCAAGTCGGCTTATTCGCTCGGTAATTGTTTGTAAAAACTCTTGTAAAACGATGTGCTGTGCTGGGTGTGGAAGCACAAGCTCAGTGAGCCAACGTAAATGTTTTTGTGACCAATTTGCAGTGCCTTTGTAATTAATATTATTACGAAGCAGCAGTGCTTTTAATTGATATTTAGCATCTTTTAAATCTTTCATGGCTACTTCGCGTGCGCGAGATAAATCGCGTACGGCTTCATCTTCAGGCTCGGGAACATAGATAGGTGTTAAATCTTCAGATTTAAGTAATTTAGCGAGCTTAAGGGCATCACGTTTATCGGTTTTAATTTTTTCACCAGGTTTTTTAGGAATAAGAGACGGGGCAACCACATAACAGCAATGGCCAAGGCTTGTGATTAATCTGTAAATCCAATAACCACAAGGGCCTGCTTCATAAACAAAGTGTAGCGTTGCGCCAGGGTATTTAGATTCAAACTGACGGACAAGCTTTTGAACGGCCATTTTGGAAGAAGAAAATCGACCTAGGTGAACAGGTTGAGCGCCTCTATGTTCGTCAATATAGGCGACTTCATTGAATTCTTTATGTGTATCAAGACCGATAAAAAGTATGCTATGTTTATTCATGTTAGCCTCTGCTGTTTAGTTATTTGACAAACTAATTATGGCTCTGGTTTTGAATTAAGCTAACCCACGAAAAGCGGAGGCTAACACCGTGTGGGAGTCATTATGTCTAT
>NZ_JBEOOG010000157.1:0-1656 GCF_040308965.1 Pseudoalteromonas sp. MER144-MNA-CIBAN-0113 | reverse complement strand
ACTCAAGTTTCGGGATTCAAACCCAATAATAAAAGCCAAATAACATGATGATTTAAAAGAAGTTGATGTCTCATTGTGGTAAAATGCTTGTTGCATAGACAAAGCAAAAAACAACAAGAGACATCAAATGAACTCTGCCACAAACACGACAAACTTACCACCATTAACGGCTGATTTACTTAGCCAAGCAAACCTGAATATCGATAATACGTTTAACTCAACATGGAAAAGCCTTAACTTTAAAGGCATGTTGAACCAAGCTAAGTTTTCAAAGCGCTCAGGCACACCTGTCGGTGATATTGTTTATCTACTGATGCTTTGGGTTTGGCTTAAGGTCGACTCTGTTGCCATGTTTTCAAGGGATGCCTTATTAAGCTTTTCAGCGGCTAAAAAAGATGCGCTGTATGATTTACTCAACCGTGAAGATTTAGATTGGCGAAAACTGCAACTATTAACGGCTAAAAAAGTACTCAAATCGAACAGTAAAAATAAGCTTAGTGCCTTTGTTATTGACGACTCAGTAAAAATAAGGCGAGGTAAAAAAATGCCCGGCGTATCGAGTCACTTTGACCATTTAACAGCACGCTGTGTAATGGGGCAGCAAATACTCACGCTGGGTGTTGCCAATGATGAGCAATTTGTTCCCGTCGATAATGAGATTTTCATTAGCCAGGTTAAGGAGCAAGCGTTAGATTATAAATTTGCTGATGGTCGCAGTATCGCCGCCAAGCGTTATCAAAAATCCAAGCAGCAAACTAAACCAGAAATGGTGTGCGACATGATAGCACGAGCTATCCGCGCAGGGATTAATGCCGATTATTTTTTAGCTGATGCATGGTTTGCCACTAAACACATCTTAAGAATGACGATAGAACACTCACTTGTTGCTATTGTCAGAATGAAAAAGAATAAGATGAAATATCGTTTAGTGGTGGATGGTGTCAGCCACTTACTCAGCGCTAAAGAGCTATACCAGCGATACGTTAAAGGGAGCTGGCAAACGCTTAAGAATATGCCTTACCAAAGCAAGTCCATAACGGTGGAATTAAACCTTAGCAGCTCAGATCAAGAGCCTGCACAATGGGTGAAAGTAAAATTACTCTTTGTACGCTCAGTAAATGAAGCTAAACAACAGGCAAGTAAACATGACTGGGCGCTGTTCTTGACAACAGATAGCCAACTTGAAGATGAAAAAATACTTGAGGTTTATGCACTGCGTTGGGGGATTGAAGTTTACTTTAAGGAAGCGAAACAAAAGCTTGGTTTTTTAAAAGAGCAAAGCAGACACTACAGTGCTTACATCGCTTCAATTCACCTGACGGGGTTAAGGTTTTGTTTGTTGCTTTTTGCCAAGCAGGAAGAAGGCGCTGCTAGGCTGAGCAGTGTCAGGAGCGGTTTTGAAGAAAGTCTGACTGGTTTAAATTTTGCCAGTAAATTATGGGGATTATTCAAAGCACTCATAGCAGGAGCACTAAATGAAATGACTAATTTAACACTCGTTGAAAAATCAGGTGTACTAAACAAGATAGAACAAACGGTTGTGAATTTTTTTACGCAAGTTATGCAAATGGACAGTTTTACCTTACGGCAAGAGGCGTTAGAATAAGAGAAAGTTCATTTTTTTTTTTACTAAAAAATGAACTCCGAAACTTGAGT
>NZ_JBEOOG010000156.1:0-1672 GCF_040308965.1 Pseudoalteromonas sp. MER144-MNA-CIBAN-0113 | reverse complement strand
CGGAGTTTTTCAAGGTAGTTGTCCGATTTTCCCGTTTTATGCTGCTGCCTGAGCCTGCACGATTTCCCGCTCCGGATTCAAACTTACTGGCCCTATAGGGCTCCAGTTTCTGGTTGCTCTGCCAGCCCACCGTTGTGGGTAGTCTGACTTAGCTTGTTCATATACCGCTTTACGCTTCTCCAGCAGAGCGACATCTTGTTGCTGATGCCGCTGCGCCGGTGTCACGAATCTTATGCCGCTATGGCGATGTTCGTGGTTGTAGAAGCGTGTAAATTCCAGCATCCACTCTCTGGCACAGCCGACTGTTGCAAAGCCACTTTTCGGCCACTGCGGGCAGTATTTCACTGTCTTGAACAATGACTCCACAAACGGATTATCATTACTCACTCTGGGCCGGCTGTAAGACGACGTCACACCCAGTTCTTGCAACTTGACCCTGAGCGTGCTGCCTTTCATCGGGCTGCCGTTATCCGAGTGCAGTACCAGTGGTTTAAACAGGCACTGCTCCCGTAGTACGGCGCGCTGTACTAACTCACTGGCCAGTTGACTGCATTCCTTGTCGTGCACTTCCCAGGCCACCAGTTTACGGCTGTAAATATCGATTATCGCGTATAAATACCAGTACAAACCACGTATGCCTGAGGGCATATAGCTGATGTCCCAACACCACACCTGATTGGGTGCTGAGGCACTGTAACTGGTGGGCATTGCACGCTTCTGAGGCGCTTTGCTTTTGCCTCGGTGGTGCTGCTGGTTTGCCGCTTTTAAAACCCGATACATTGTCGATTCTGACGCCAGATAAATGCCCTTGTCTGCCAACCGCGGCACAATTTGCGACGGCGGTAAGCTGGCATACTCTTCATCATTACAGGTTGCCAATATCTGCTCGCGCTCAGCGTCATTGAGCTTGTTCTTCGGCTCAGGCCTGATGGCTACTGGCCGTTTATCTTCAAGCACTGCACCTTGCTCATCCCGCCAACGGCGCAGTGAGCGTAGTGATATCTCCAGCTCCTGTGCAGCCTTATCACGCCTGGCACCGGCTAACACGGCTTCATCAAACCAGACCAGGTTTAAGTTGCGCTCACTAACCGTGGTTAACAGTCCTCGTCCTCCTCGCCGTAGTACGCTCTGAGCTTTTTTCGCAGCACCAGCAACGCTGCCGCCTCCGCCAAGGCTTTTTCTTTACGGTTAAGCTCGCGCTCTAATTGCTTAATGCGCTTTTTATCTTCTCTGGCCTGCTTTTTCTCAGCAACCTTGCGCTGAGCTTCGCTCATATTGCCCATCACACAGGCGCTGCGCCACTCTTTAACCTGCTCAACCAACAAGCCTTTTTCACGGCAATACTGGCTTAACTCGGCTTCAGATAACGGGGCAGTTTCAATTACCACCGCCAACTTTGCTTCTCCTGACCAATCGTCAGGCTTTTGTCCGCTTACCGGCACGGCATATCCTTGAGCTTTTAACTGATTGCGCCAATTGTACAGCGTCTGCTCAGAAATGCCTTCCTCTGAAGCCAACTGCGCCACAGAGCGATTTAACGGCGGTAATAACTTTTTTAATATTGCTTCTTTTCTTACTGGTGAATAAACAGCCATTTGAACCTGCTAACCACCCGCCGTCTGACTATAACTATTGTGAAAAGAAGACAGGACAACTACTCTGACACGGCGGG
>NZ_JBEOOG010000155.1:0-1844 GCF_040308965.1 Pseudoalteromonas sp. MER144-MNA-CIBAN-0113 | reverse complement strand
CTGGTTTAGCGCCGAATGAATCTGAGATTAGATATCAAGATTCTAAAACTGTGGCCAAAATTAGTTGACCACTACACTACAAGGTTTTATCTGGTGTTGATGGTAAAAGAATCCCAGATTCAAGGAAGTACAATTTATCGTCCCTAATTTTATCTATATACGGTAAGGGCTGTGTTGAGCACCCCAGGATGGCAAGTTTCATGAAATTAAATGACGGCGAGCATCGTGATAATTTAGCTGGAAAAGAAGAAGTTGATGCTTTTGCAGCAAAAGAGTATGTTAAGCTACATAAATCCACAATGTCTAAAGCATATTGGTTCCAGCATATGTATTATCTTCTACAAAAAAACAAAGTAAATGTGCATAATAAGAACTGGGGTAATAAGGTAAATACTTTTCTAGAACGTCCGACGGTTAAAGCACTAGGCTTTGTAGCTGTTGTGTTTTCATTATTTCAAGCGGCTCAAATTGGTTATTCCACTCTAGAGCTAGAAGAAAAAAATGATAGTAAAGCGCAAGAGCAAACCAAAAAGCCAATAAGATGAAATAAAAATTGTTTTCTCTGTTTAGCTTTACTCAATACTCTAGCGTTCTAATTGAGCGCGATCAGCTCGGTGAAAAATGATAATTATCTCGAGATTTCTAAATAAGACTGAAAAAGTAGAGTATTACTTTGCAATCATGCCAGACAATATGGAACGCCCGTTTATTTTTGGAGCTCAAAGTGCTGTTCCTAAGCTGCCTTCAATTGCTCAGTGGGGGGCATCTTCAAGATTTGGACTTGATAGTCTTGATACCATTGAAGGAAAGTTATGGAAAGATTGGCGCTTTTCTTTAGAAATGCTTGGTGCCTCATGGGTAATACCAATTATTGAAGAGTCAGTAATAAAAGATGATGTATCTCATGCGGTTAATGAAATCATATCTAAATCGTAAATCTGCAATTAACAAGGCGTAGTTGTCGGACTGTTTGTCTCGTTGCACTAAAAATAAGCCGCAAAGCACAGTGTTGGCATTGTTTAATAAAACCAACAATCCATACATAGCTAAACTCCTCAGCCAAACACGACCCTTTACTTAATCGATAAGTCGTATTTTAAAATAAGGGCATCAATATAGCGGCTACGTAATGTGAGTTGCTTTTCGTGATCGGCGCCATGGCTAAGGGCTTTATTTAGAAGCTTCATGGCAGGGTGAATGCGGGTGCGCTCATCCTTATCTAAACTGGCTTTGCTGCGCAGTTCGGTTATATCGTCTACTAATAATCTGCCAATATCCACAGCCACAATTTCATCAATTAGGCCATTTTGGGTGAGCACGCCATATTTGCTGCATAAAAACTGTTGCCACACTTGCTGTAAATGCTCTTCTATTTCACAGCCAAACAATTCTTCGTTAAATATAAAGCCTTGCTGTGCAAGCTTAGCCAAGCACTGGGTATAGTGCTGGGCAAACAGATTAAAAGCTTGGTTAGATGACTCAATTTTTTGCTTAACTAATCCTTGCCCCCAATTTACGCAGCCACGGGGATAATAATCGTCGTATTCTTCACATTCATATAACCCTGAATAAGAGCTGCAGCTCATTTGATTTTTAATGCAATAACTGGGTTTAGGGAAAATGCTCTGTGCTTGCCAATTTTCAAGAGTTTCAGTGTCTATGTTGAGTGCTTGGCATAACTCATCAGTGTGATAAAAGTGAGTGCTTAAATAGTCAGATAAACGCATAGTGGCTCGCTTAATAGTAAAAAACAAAATACTGTTTATTTATGGCTGTGATCCATTTCTGTGTTGATAGAATAAAATTTCAATATTAATCAACAATTAAAAGAATTCGTCAAAAAC
>NZ_JBEOOG010000154.1:0-1895 GCF_040308965.1 Pseudoalteromonas sp. MER144-MNA-CIBAN-0113 | reverse complement strand
AAGAAAATAAGCCACACCTTAATTTAACTGACGTAGAGCTCAACGCACTAGTTATCGCTTAAGCAGATCTCAGGTTACTTACTTAATTTTAGTAGTACCGCGTGGCAATATGTTGACTTATCAAAGCTAAATTACTCAGGCGGTAACGAAAAAAGCCAAGCATTGTTTAGCACAGAAAAAGCCACACTCATTGATTACGCTAAAGGCTTAGCTGAGGTAGAGCGATTATGTGCCAATGTGTCTACCTTAATGATGTTTGACGATCACGATGTAACTGATGATTGGAACCTCACCGCCGGGTGGGAGCAAGCCATTAATCAAAACCCTAGCAGCAAGCGTATTGTTAATAATGGCTTAGCAAGCTATTGGCTGTTTCAGGGGATGGGTAACGACGCGCTACAAAAAACCGGTGCGCTACTTACTCCATTTACAACAAGTTTAGCGGGCGATCAGCATTGGCAATTTAAAGCGTTTGATAAACACCTTAACGATTTTAACCATTGGCATTATGAGCTAACAACTATTCCTAAAGTGGTGGTGCTTGATACCCGAACACACCGCTGGCGTAACGAGCAGAACTTTAATGAACCCTCAGGCTTGTTAGATTGGGAGCGTCTCACTGAGCTTGAAGAAAGCCTACTCAGCCATGACCAAGTCATTATTGTATCGCCCGCACCGGTGTTTGGAGTCAAATCAATAGAGGCAATTCAAGCGGTGTTTAACATGTGTGGGCAACCGCTTATGGTTGATGTAGAAAACTGGATGGCGCACGAAGGTTCAGCTAAAAAATTGCTCGACACATTTAGACGTACCGACACCCCAAATGAAACGCTGATTTTATCAGGCGACGTGCATTATTCGTTTTGTTTTTCAGTGCAAAAGCGTTTTGGCGATCACCCCAACAGAATTTGGCAGCTCACAGCCAGTGGCATTAAAAACGAGTTCCCGCGTAAGCTAATAAATGTGCTTGATAAGCTCGACTCCATTTTATATGGCCCTAAAAGTCCGCTTAACTTTTTTACCAAACGCTGGCACATGGAAGTCGACAAACACCAAACTAAAGGCACAGGCCAAAAGTACCTAGTAAGTGATTCGGCTATTAGTTTGGTTACCCTTAAAGGCGGCAATTTAGTCCGCTACCAGCTCATACACGGCGACGGCCACACCACCGAATTTGATTTAGAAGAGCAGTAAATTTGAACAGGCGATAGGTTTTAGGTGCTAGGTATCAGGCCGCTATTATTTCCGACTTGTAGCAGCGACTTCATGTCGCGTCATTTTTTAATGTCGCTGGCGGCGGGCGGCGGGCGGCGGGCTTCTAGTTGCGGGCTAAATATCTAAAAGCGCAGCGTCTCTTAACCCTCTTTGTGAATAAATTACTTAAACCCAAAACATAAAAATTGCTCTTGAACCACAGAGGACACAGAGGCGCTGCGCGCTGCACAGAGAATACAAAGTATTTGCTAATACTTATAACATTTGTATTTAGTCACTTTCTCTTTTTTCTCCTACCCTCTGTGGTAAAAAAATCACTAAAATATTTTTTGAACAAAGAGAAGAAAATGAGAAACAAATGAGAGGGTCAAGCCGGTTCTAGGTTGATATTATTGCCGACTTGTAGCAGCGACTTCATGTCGCGGCATTTTTTAATGTCGTTAGCGACGAGCTTCGAGTTGCGGGCTAAATAACTAAAAGCGCAGCATCTCTTAGCCCTCTTTGCGCATCATTCACTTAGGCCTAATTGAACTGAGAGAAGAGAATGAGAAGTAAATGAGAAAATAAAGCCACTAACCCAAGTGATTAATTGTTTTGTTACTGCCTCTAAAAGCGAAGCGTCTCTTAACCCTCTTTGTGAATAATTTTCTTAAAGATCTTATTGCACTGAGAGAAGAGAA
>NZ_JBEOOG010000153.1:0-1934 GCF_040308965.1 Pseudoalteromonas sp. MER144-MNA-CIBAN-0113 | reverse complement strand
AGACAGAAAAGTTGTGATCAAGAGACAGGGATGTAGGTAAGGGGCGTGAGCAGGACGCGGAAGCTTTGCTCGGTTTTGACTTAGCCCGCTAGGTTACAAACCTCGCGCCGCGATTAAATCGCCCCTAGTTTGAACAAATTTTAATCCACAAAGGTCAACAGACCCTAGTGTAGTTGAGGAAAAATAATAACCCTAATTATTACCTGCATTTATCTCTTCGGAGTTTTGCGATTGAAACATCGTAACCTCGTCGACATGCTGACTGACGCTGTTTTTTTGTAAGGCAATGTATAAGTCTGAATGAATATAAATACCGTCTTTACCTGAGGCGATACCAGCGGTTTTAAACCAAGAAAGTAGTTGGCGTTTTCTTCCCGCTAGCTCTAATCGAATACCTCGTTTTTTAAATATCACATCTAGGTCTGCGAGCATGGCCATAACGCTTAAATCAAGATGAGTGAAGCAGGGCACAGCATCAATAATGACACATTGCGTGTCGTCTTTTTGTCTTGCATATTGCTCTAACAAGCGGCGTTTAAAATAACTGGCATTAAAATAGGTTAAAGGAGAATTAAAACGATATATAAAAACCCCTTGTACTGCTTTGGCTTTATCTGTTTCGTCTAAGCTTCTTACTACGCCTTTTATATCCACACCTAAAATGGTGTCTGATGGGCGCATAACAGTTCGAATAAATTGAAATAACCCTAGTAATACAGCAAGGGTAATTCCTGGTATAACACCAATAAACAGCACAGCAAAAAGTGTGGCTGAGGCTAAGTAAAATGCCTGCTTATCTTTAAGTTTTAATTGCCAGACTGCCTTTAAATCAAGCAGGTGAACAGAGGCAATTATTAATACAATCCCGAGTGCAGCACTGGGAATAAACTCAAGCGGCGCCGTTAAAAAAAGAGCGATAACGCCAATAATAGCGGCAGCTATAATCGAAACTAATTGGGTTTTTCCGCCAGAGTCGTCGTTCACGGCTGTGCGTGAGTCGGCACCACTAACGGCAAAGCCTTGTGATAATGCTGACGCTAAATTAGCGATGCCCAAGGCTCTAAATTCTTTATCGGCATCGATGTCGTAGCCATTCTTTGCTGCAAAGCTTCGCGCCGTTAGCATCATGCTGACAAAGCTAACTATGGCTAAGTTGAGTGCCGGTACAACAAGTTCTCGAATAATACCCACGTCAAATACTGGAGTGTTAAACACAGGCAAACCACCGGTTACTGTGCCTATGGTTTTTATTTCAAACTGCTCTAAATTAAACAACCAAACGAATACCGCACCTAGTGCAATGGCAAACATAGAGGCTGGCCATGTAGGTTTTAAGCGCTTTAACACAAAGTAAACGCCGAGGGTAAATAAAGCCATTAGCAAGGTGGGAATATGAGTTTGCGATAAATACGTAGGAACGCCACCTAAACGCTCAAGCAAGTAGCGCTCATCAAAGGTAAAGCCAAATACTTTAGAAAACTGACCAACAATAATGGTAATAGCCACACCGTTTAGTAACCCCATTAAAATTGGTTTAGATAAAAAGTCGGCTAATACACCTAGCTTAAAGCGGCTGGCAATAAAGCACCAAAAACCGGTCATTGCGGTCATGGTGATCACTAATTGCCAATGTTTAAAGCTATCGCCTGCAGCAAGTGGAGTAACAACTGCTGCAATAACCGCACATGTTGCGGCATCAGGGCCAATAATAAGCTGTTTAGAGGTACCAAAAAGTGCATAAAGCATCATAGGTAATACGCAAGAATACAGGCCAACCGCAGCATTAACGCCTGTAAGTTGCGCATAAGCTATAGCAACAGGTAAAGCAACGGCTGCAACCGATAATGCCGCTCTAACATCACGGCTAGCGCATTTTAATCCCAGATTCTAACAGGGTTGAGCGATAATCATCGTCTAGCCCTGCCATTTTCTTT
>NZ_JBEOOG010000152.1:0-1937 GCF_040308965.1 Pseudoalteromonas sp. MER144-MNA-CIBAN-0113 | reverse complement strand
GTAAACGTCCGGTGATCATCACCTAGATATTGATATTCCAAGGCAATAATTGTTCTATGTCTGGCTCAGGCTGACAAAGCTCATCGAGGCAATGCATGATGTAATCAAATGGCGTTAAGCCGTTGGATCTTGCAGTTTCGATGATGCTGTATAGGTGAGCGCTTGCTATTGCGCCGCGTGAGGTTTGGCTAAACATCCAGTTCTTACGGCCAATAACAAATGGTTTGATAGCGCGCTCGGCGCGGTTATTGTCGATATTAAGCTGACCATTTTCAAGATAAACTATAAGTTTATGCCATTGATTAGCGAGATAGGTTGCTGCCTCTGCTAACTTGGTTTTCCCGACTAAACGTGGCTGGTTTTGCTCTAGCCATTTATGCAGTTTATCGATAATAGGTTTCGCTTGCTCTTGCCTTATTTCATGCTTTTGTTCTGGTGTTTTATCGTTGAGTTTTGATTCAATGCCGTACAGTTTTTGAATAAGACTCAAGACTACGTCGGCTTTGCCTGTCTTGTTTTTACCCTGCACGTGTTTTGCTTCTATAAATTTACGACGTGCATGGGCCCAGCAACCAACTAGTGTTGATTGCGTTTGTGCATACGCTTGATAACCATCAACCTGTAAATAGCCCGAATAGCCATCCAGATAATTAACCACACAGGAAGCTGCCCGACTATTTTGATAGTCGTAAAGCACAATGTTTGGCATTGAGTTGTGTTTATTTATAGCCGATGGCGAATCCGTGCCGGTACAATATAGCCACATGTAACTTTTTACTTTGTCGGCGTTGACCACATTGACCGTCGTTTCATCGGCATGTATCGCAGGCTGTTTAAGTAACGCGTGTTTCAGTCGTTGTATCAGCGGTTCAAACAAGGTAGCGGATGCGAGTACCCAGTCACTCATGGTTTTACGGCTAAGCTCAATGCCGTATTGCTTGAACATCGACTCTTGTCTGTGCAGTGGCAGTGCATATTGATATTTGCTGGTGATGATTTGACTTAACAAACTGGACGTGGCCATGCCTTTGTTGATGGCCATGTTTGGCATCTTGGCTTGTTTAATACTGTTATTCGACCCTGACTTATCACATTCACGACACGCGTACTTTGGGCGAATATGCTCAATGACTTTTATCTTTGCGGGAACGAAGTCGAGCTTTTCGCTGACGTCTTCACCCATTTTATGCAACTCATTACCACAGCAGTTACACAACTTGTCTTCTTCGGCAATGTCATGAATCACTTGCTCACGGGGTAAGTCTTTGGGTAATGGTTTGCGCTTTGGTGTTTTGCGAGTGTAGATAATCTCTTGCGTAGCAAGCTCATCAAGTTGCTCAATGATGTCTTCGGCTTCATTAAACAATTCACCTTGTGCGTCAAAGACTTCGGCACTTTTACCAAATTGTTTTTGTTGCGCTAGGCGGAATTGTTCCTCTAGATACCGGTTTCTTGCAGTCGCTTGCGCTAATTTTTCAGCGTGCTCTGCCAGCAGCTTTTTAAGCAAAGCCGGATCGTCTGGAAGGCAGTTAACATCAATGTTCATCCTTTTATTTTATAATGTTTTTTACCGTAAACTAGCTTAATGCGATGGTTAATATTGATCCCGCGACGATCTAAATAATGCTAGCGTTTTCGATGTTGATTTGTTGATGCCCTATGACATCATACCCAGATAATAACCAGTGTAATTGTTGCTCGGTTAAGTTTAGGGTGTCGGCGCTGAGGTTTTTCGGCCATTTAAATTTGTGCTTATCGAGGCGTTTATACCACAGGGCAAAGCCTGTGTTATCCCAATACAATATCTTCAGCTTATCTCGGCTTTTATTACAAAAAACAAACACGGCACCGGATAGCACTGACAGTTCGAGTTCACTTTCAACAATGGCCGCTAAGCCATTAATGGATTTTCTGAAGTCGACAAACTGATTGCAAAG
>NZ_JBEOOG010000151.1:0-1971 GCF_040308965.1 Pseudoalteromonas sp. MER144-MNA-CIBAN-0113 | reverse complement strand
GGTTCAAGGTTAAAAAACAATCAAGTGAAATGTGTAGAACCAGTTCCTAAAAAGAGTAATTCTACAACCTCAACGCCCCCATAAGGGGCAACAAAGTGGAGCGGCGATTTTGTTAAAATTAACGTTCCACCAAACTAAATCGCCGCGTAGCTTTGTTGTCCCAGCGAGCTTGCGAGCGCCTTAATGGGTTTGTTATGCGTCATATCACACGTATACTAAGGTTCTTTTCTCTTTAGGCATATAATCAATGAATAAATCCATCAATTTTTCGATATTGTAATTATGCTCTGCGGAATAATAAATAGGCCTTATGATATCAACACCAGTAGCTTCTTTAACCCTACGTTGAATAGAACTAGCCTGCTCCTCCAAGTATTGTTTTAATTCAAACTTTGGAGAGTTACTATCATAACACCAATATCTGCCTTTCATTGCCATATCAGCTTGATTTATGGCAACAAACACCCGCTCTTTTTGAAAATTGGGAACAATAACATCATTTAATAGCTTGTAAGTTGTTCCCATGTCACGATTTGAGCCTTCAATAATTACTAAGACAAGATCAATAAATCCATATGACTGACCATTGCTGTCATAGTCTTTGTACAATAAGTCGACTATTTTTTTAGAATGCTCTTTGTCTTTGGCCACCCCATCTCCAAGGCCAGGGGAGTCCCACAACCTAAAAGAATCATTTAACCTAAAACTTTCTGTTTCCATAGTTTCAGGCTCGACGCCTTTACCAACCTTCGATACTTCCTTTGAAAAGATCGTATTTAATGTTGTAGATTTTCCGGCTCCTGTGACACCTGTAACCATGACATCGAAAATAATTCCTACTTCTTGAGATTTTCGTGAAAGATCACTGTTTCTATATTCTTTATACATATCACCAACCGAATAGACCACCAACAAATCCAATTGCAGCCCCTACAGCTGAGCCAATAGCGGTCCCAACTACCGGCACGACAGAACCGATAGCTGCGCCAGCGGCTGCTCCTGCAAGTGTATTTTTTGAGATATGTGAGGCAACCTCTTGAAAACTTTTCTGAGTTTCTTTTTTATAATCTTCCAACTCATCATCACTCTCCCACATTTCCTTTTCACTGGAAATATTCTCAATGTATGAAAGTCTTTTTTCTTCAGGGGTGTTTTTAACTATGAAATAAAGAAGCTTTGATAAGTTCCAAGGTTTTTGCTCTTCACCGAAGTCTTTGTATCCGGCAGAATAATAAATTGGTTCAACCTCAACAGAAGTGGCTTCTTTTACTCGTGTTTTTATTGAACTCACCTTTTGATTGAGAAAGTCAATTAAGTTGGGTTCTGGCTTGTTCTTTTCAAAGTTCCAATATCTTCCCTTCATAGCCACATCAGCTTGGTTGATTGCTATTAATATCCTATCTTTGGCGTTTTCACCTAAATTGGGAATTATGACTTGGTTAATTAATTCGTATGAGGTTCCTAAATCCCTGCTACTTCCATCCAAAATAACTAATACGAGATCAATGATTGGATTGCCATTATCGTCTAATTCATTTAGCTTGTTTATAATGCCCTTGGAATGAGCGATATCCTTTTCTTTTCCATCACCCAACCCAGGACTATCCCATAAAATCAGGTTGTTCAGCTCATACTTTTGTATTTCCATTGTTTCAGGATCAACACCAACACCCACCTTGGCAACTTCGGTGTTAAACATTGCGTTGATTGTAGAGCTTTTACCACACCCCGTAGCACCAGTAATCATTAAGTTGATTTTTTGACTCTTAAGCCTCAAAACCCCTTTCAGTAACTTATCTTTTTCCTCTTCTGAGATTTTTAGTGAATCAATTGAATCTTCTATTTTTTCGAAAACATTTTTCTCATTCATACGCACATATTCCTTGTTTGACGCATAGACATAATGACTCCCACACGGTGTTAGCCTCCGCTTTTCGTGGGTTAGCTTAATTCAAAACCAGAGCCATAATT
>NZ_JBEOOG010000150.1:0-2053 GCF_040308965.1 Pseudoalteromonas sp. MER144-MNA-CIBAN-0113 | reverse complement strand
ATGTATAGATTAATAGATCATAAGCAGAACATACTTAGACCAAAAGGTGATCAGAGTTTTCACACAGTCTGTGCCAATTGCAGACATTGGTAACGCCGAGCTTAGCAGCAATTTTGGAGCGTAGCGGAAAATTTGTCCGTAAACAGCGTGTTGTTATATAGCACCTAAATCTGCCTAAACTATCCGCATTCAGCAAAGAACAGGCAACTAACAAATAAATATAACCGCCCCCTACACAGCTATAAACTCAACTAAACTCGACCAGCTAGGGAGCTCTTCCAAACAGGTATGCGTAATCCCTCTGCTTTCTTGTCTGACACGATAAAACCTAAGCTATATCTAGCTCGCGTAATAGCAACATACATTTTATTCTGTGCAACCTCCTCTTTTTCAGGGAAAGGAGTTACGCCATCTAGTATAAAATTTAGCTGTTTGGGCGTTGGCAGAATTAAGACGTGATTAAAGCCCAGTCCTTTACTGCTTCCAAAATTGGAACATCTAGCCGTAATAGGAAGAATTTTTGACCCTGATGCCAAACTCCAGCGCAGTACCATAGGGTCATATGCAGCTATATAATCGATTACATCTGATTCTTTAACTACGAAAACGCCAACATGATGAGCGAACTCAAATGGAATACTATCAACAGCCGACTTACTTCCTTGGTAAGCGCTCTTATGTACCTCATCAGCAACGGTACAGATTGCTTGTATGCTGCGGTAATTAAGTGCTAGTGCATCTTGTTTGAAACCCATAGATTTGAATGCTGCAATTTTCTCTTCTGCGGTTTTAGGTTTTTTGTGGCCAAAAGTTGTCTCATAAACAGTTTGTCTGAAATCGCCTACACAGATGATTGGTGACTTCATTTCCTTGCTCAAAACCTTAAGGACATCATAATCCCAGCCGACAAGATCTTGCACTTCATCGAAGTAAACTTTGCTATATATCTCACCAAGGCGATCAGATGTTGCATTTCTTGTCGCCTTGGCGACTCTAGCCGCTAGCTTCGCTAAAAAAGCCGAGTGGACTTTTGTCTTACATTTAGTCAGGAAGTGACTTGGGTTATAGCTCTTATCTTCAAGTTGCTCTTGCCGTCCACGCAACATGTAGTGCTTTCCATGCTGCAAGTGTGGGTTCTGCTCATTGAAAAACATGCCGTCAATTCGCTGTGTAAAGAGAACTTGCTGATACGGCCTCACCATATCTTCTAAGTAGAAAGAAAATAATCCTTTCACCACGAAACTATCACTATGCTTCCCAAAAGAGGATATGAATCGACGACGCAGTTCATGCTGGTTGCTGGTTGTGTACGTTACCACCAGTACTTTACCCCCTCGCTCGATCTCAGCAATAGACTCTGTGATGATCTTTTCGGTTTTTCCAGAACCTGCTCCAGCTATGCATAGAGTGTTAGTCAAAATTGAGTACCTCATCGAGAAATGAGGGATACTTGAATCGTTCGGGACTCTCAAATAATCGGATGGCTGAGTCGACCTTCTTCTTACCCTTACCGTCACCCTCTACACTTTTGAACCATTCGGTGATAAATGCGAACTTCTCAGCAAGTGTCGGCTTCGCGCTTAGCTTATTATATGTCTGAGGCGAGAGTACGATTTTTGCAAAAGCTAACAAATCTTTTTCCGTATCAGCATTTGCTGAAATCATCGCTGGTTCAAGTGAAAACTCATTATTATCTGTAGATGACACCAATTTTATATTTGGGTAATCAGCATAATTATCTTGTGCTTTTTCAACATTATTAACGTAATCACCATCATTGTCTCGCAGGACATTAACTGCCGTACCTATCTCTTTTCCAACCTCTATAAAGGTGTTGAAACCCACACCGCGCACGACAATGATATCGATACCATCTTGTTCAGGAAGACGACCTTGATTTTTGTTCTTATATATTTTCTTGAGAACCAACTCATCAGAAGGTCCTTCTACTAACACCACCTTTTTGGACAATGCGACACCGGAGTTTTTCAAGGTAGTTGTCCGATTTTCCCGTTTTATGCTGCTGCCTGAGCCTGCACGATTTCCCGCTCCG
>NZ_JBEOOG010000149.1:0-2152 GCF_040308965.1 Pseudoalteromonas sp. MER144-MNA-CIBAN-0113 | reverse complement strand
ACTAGCTCAGTTGGTAGAGCGCGACCTTGCCAAGGTCGAGGTCACGAGTTCGAGCCTCGTGTGCCGCTCCAATTTCTCACCAAAAGAAATTGTAGTAGAAATAAAGATTCAAGATGAAAGGAACAAGGTTTAATTTTGACAGAACCTAGGACCTAGAATCTTCATATAATGCGGTACTAGCTCAGTTGGTAGAGCGCGACCTTGCCAAGGTCGAGGTCACGAGTTCGAGCCTCGTGTACCGCTCCAATCTTATTTACTTTCCAGATATTCATTTTCAAATAGCAAACAATAATCCACATGTGAATCATTATAAATTTAATTTATATAATTTTTATTAGATTTGAAGTACTCAATGGATGCGAACGATCTGTGTTGTAAAACCTAGCTCTAAAACGTTTCGCCTTGCAAAGTGGCAATAATACGCCTAGCCCCGCCATGGTCGCGATGTTCGCCTAAGTATATTCCTTGCCAAGTCCCCAGCGCTAATTGACCATCATTAATAGGTATCGTTAACTCGCAACCTAAAGTGCTGGTTTTAATATGAGCAGGCATATCGTCAGTACTCTGTAATTAAAGAAAAATGGACTCTTTAAATCCTTATATCATTTGAGAACTATAGCTTCTTATATAGTCCATTCAAACGATATTAAATGGACTATAAAGTTTTTAATGTTAAACATCGTAAGGTGAAAGCAGAAGGTATCACTCAATAGGGGGTTGCTCTTTATTGTGAATTTTTTTACGTATTAGAGCTCCCTTAAGTACGTTACTCGCTACAATTTTACATTTATTGAGTAATCTTGCTAGTAAAGCAAAAATAAGCCAGAGGAGTTTAAATAGGGCTAGAAAAGCTGTAATAGATCTGCGCTTGTCGTTACTTTCACGTTTATCAAAGCCAAATAGCTTTGTTGTTGAATTTGCAATTTTAAGACCTACAACTACTGAAAACAATATAAAAAACAGCCATCTATAGCTATAATCAACTTTTACTGTCTTTAGTTGCTCAGACCGTTTTTGCATTTGCTTCTTGTTCATTAGTAGCATAGGTACAATACATTCATTAGCAATGGCAAGTGGTCTAGTTATAACATCTACATTTTTTCCATTTAACTCAGATCTTGCATTACAATAAATTGCGGGAGTTGTTTGGCAAATGTGAGACTCTTTCACATATTGTTGAGAATTTTTTGAAATATGAGTCACAGGGCACATTACATCATTATAAGCTATTAGCTCACTTCTAATCTGCTCAATCACATGAGCATCGATCGCAGACCATTTGGGGGAATAGTAGTCTTTTACAGTATCCGCCCCCAAGGAAATATACACTTTATGATGAAAAGCCATGTTTTCATTTATGACAGGCTGAATGTAAGAAGCCCAATCGCAAGATACTAAATCCATCTTATTTTTACGACATAAGGTATCGTAATCTTTTACTTGTTCAAGCAAATACGAATGGGCTCTTTTAGATAACAGATCTTTTTCTGAGTAATCAGACTTTGAACCCGAAACATTCAACTCATAAACAAAGAAAACGGCTGTTAGCAGTGCAAATAGATACCATAGATGATCAAACGCTTGTCTAAATCGTTCTTGCAACCCTATTACATCTACAATTATTAGTGCTAAGCTCCATCCAATTAAAACCCCCATACTTAACAATGGAATGTACCCTATAGTACTGCCCAGCATTCCAGCTTCGCTAATTCCGTAAGAGTCTGGTAAATAGTTTATATTTGGAATGAATCCGAGGATTGATAAGAATCCTGGACTAAACATAAGAAGTAACACTGTAACTACTCCTTTTGTTCTAGCAATTACGTATCCACATATTGGAAGTAAAAAGCAAAGTACGAGTGATATCAAAATAAGTGCACTAAGAGGAACTAGAGCCGCCTCTGAAGGAGACCAATAACTCCCGTTTATATAACCAGCTTCATTTATAGTAATGAAATTACTACTGTTTAGCCCTAGTCCATCTAAAATTTGCTGTAAGTTATAAGCTGCACCATACAAAAACAATGCATATGGTATTAGAAATGTTGACATTCTTCACCAAGTTGACTGTATAAATATGGCGCTGATCCATTTCTGTGTTGGTTTGCTATACTAAGTAAATCAAATCATGTTAGGAGCGTCCATGAATAAT
>NZ_JBEOOG010000148.1:0-2221 GCF_040308965.1 Pseudoalteromonas sp. MER144-MNA-CIBAN-0113 | reverse complement strand
AGCTGAAGTAATTATGGCTTAAAAAGTTAAGCAAGGATCAGTGCGTTTAACTTGACAGTGGGAGTCATACCAACGCCCAATTAACAGGCAAAAAATAGTTGGTTAAAATAAGCGACGAAGGAGCAAAACCAACGGTTTTTGTCCTTGTTTAATTGTTTGTTAGGTAACATTTACCACGTTAGCCTTACTTTTTGACTGCCATAACCAAATAGAAGAACCAATACAGAAACCTAGAAACAATGTTTGAAGTTGTAAAGCAGAACTATCCGAAAGAACGTTTAATGAATAAAAAGCAACAGAATTAATTGCTACGTCACTAAGCATTATAACCAGTGTTAACACCAAACCAGCGTTACGCCATTTAACTAACAAGTAAACAGCCACAATATCTATAACAGCCAACGCTGTCCAATAAATATTAACCCATTCAGGAGCAAATTTATAAGGCAAGAATCCATAATATAAATTATCGAATATGTGAGTTGCACCACCTATAAATAGGCAGAAACACAAAACGAAAATTACTACTCTATCCATGATTCTATACACCTGATTTGTTACCTAACGCCCTCATCAGCCGCTGACGAAAGTGGCGCGACTTTTTGCGTTTTTTGCAAAATTCGCGACACTTTTGGCAGTCTGCTGGATGAGTTTGTTATGTAATAATTTCAATTTACCACCTTTGATATTTTTTTGAGAATATCTTTATCTTCTCCAAACTTGCAAATTGCATCACAATCTTTTCTTAAATCACTGAATAGTATGTAATGAATTTCAATGTCACTATTTTTAATCGATGGCCTCTGTAGCTGCAATATTACTTCTTTCTCCCGCTTGTCAGGAATGATAAGGTACAAAGATGGTAGGTTATTTGGAAATGAATAATAAAGATCAGTTAATCTTAATATCCCAGAATAGATGGATGTACTTTTTTCCACTTCAAAAGCACAAGTGATTTTATTTGAATCCTTTTCAAACCAAATTGCATCAATAAGTGTTATTGTTTTATAAGTGTCTTTATCAACGTCTATTTCTGGAAACTTATCTACGCAGATAAAAGACAAGCTATTACCATTATGACATCTTGATTTGTCGTTTGCTGCGGCAATAACATCATAACCAATTGAATTTCCGATAGTGAGAATGCGATGTTGCATTTCAGTGTGGAGATCTTCTTCCTCCATTTCACTTACAACTTCTTTGTGCCGTTTTTTTATTTTCTTTTCTATTTTTGTTCGTTCTTCATCAGAAAGATGATCGTCACTTATCAGTAATTTCTTTTCGCCAACATCAAATAAAAGCCCTGCAAAAGCACCCAAGTCATTCGATAACTCAGACTTTAGTTCATCATTTTTCTCTATTATAATTTCTCTCATCCTGAGATAATCTGACCACGACCCGAGCTTTACTTTATCTTTGAAGAGCGTATTGAATCCATTAACAATAGCAGTATTGCATGGAGGTATGATAGTGGGATGTAAAAAATAAAGAATACTTGCAACTGCTGGACCTAATCCTTTAATTTTCCGTTGATCTAATAAGATTATTTCCTTAATTATTTGTTCTTCTTTTGTGGCATTTATGCATTTTTCCAAGAATTGGCCAAATGCAACTTTATTTTCCTCATTTTCATAAATATCAGGTATTCGTAATTTTGGCTTCCAGTAAAAGGGATGCGATGCTCCTTTAAATACTTGCTTTTGTTCCGTGATACAGTTTAAAACAAATTCTAAAGATGAACCTTTAAAATCATTCCCAAAACTTCCATTTTTAATATCCTGTATTACATCAAATACACCCCTACGGATAGTTCTAAATGCTTTTAGTCGTTCGTCATTATTTACGAACCAGCTATTATAAACCGTCTCCTCATCACTTTTATAACCATCAATTATTGATTTTAAATCTTGACTCATATCCCCACTCTTAATTATTTGTATATTTACATAACAATTTAATATCGACCCTAAGGGTCGTTTTTTACCCAACATTGGTTCTGTAGTATCATATCTATATTAATAACAAAATATCTTTTATTATTCTATATCAAATATATAACTAATTAACATTTTACTAGGAACCGACAAAAACGACCCATCGGGTCGATTTCTTGACTATAGGGGCATCCAAGCTATAACTGTATATATATGGCTGTGATCCATTTCTGTGTTGATAGAATAAAATTTCAATATTAATCAACAATTAAAAGAATTCGTCAAAA
>NZ_JBEOOG010000147.1:0-2370 GCF_040308965.1 Pseudoalteromonas sp. MER144-MNA-CIBAN-0113 | reverse complement strand
GTGCCAGCCTGAGCCCGATATCGACAGCTTGTTACCCTGGAATTTTAAAACATAGGTGTAGTTCGCTAGACGCTCACGGTTTAAAGAAAAATTAGGTATTTGCGCTAGAAGCCAAACCATATTTTGTACTCCATGTAGAGAGCATGCGGCAAGTCATTTCGAGGCTGGTGGCTCTCTTCTAGAGATAAGCTTAGAGGGGGAAAATAATGCGTTGATCTATTGTGCAGATGTAAACGATTTTTTGGATCTTATTCCGAAAGAAGCATTTGATAGGGATAGTGGCGTTAAGTTTGATATTGCGGAAAGGCTTGACGGTCTTAAGTACGAATTGGTGAAAAACGTCGATGAAATACCTTCTAACTTTACTGGAGAAGTTATGTTGTTTTGTGAGAAATATAAGGTCAAGAACGTTGGCTGATAATAACTATGAACTATTGTCGTCTTTAGGGTTACTCACAATTGACGGTTATGAATTTTTAGAATCTTTAGGAGGAGGCTCTGCGTTAAGCAGTGTTTACGTAAAAGGTAATAATAAAATTGTCGTTAAATTTCTAATTTCTCCAAGAAATAAAGTTGAGTTAGAGCGGTTTAAACTTGAGTATTCAGTACTCAAGGATAATAAGTTTAATATGGACTTTGGTGATAACCCATCAAGAGAGCCAAAGTACTTCAGAGGACCAGAAAGCAGCTACCCTCTTCCTAAGATAGCACTTGATTTGAAAGAGTATCATTCTGGCATGGTTTTTTGTTTTGGTTATAAATATGAAGAAGGGTCATTGTTGTCAGATATTTCAACAAAAGACTACTCAATTAAAGAAAAATATGAGTTTCTTCATCGAATTGCATCTGGTTTAAGTTACTTTAGTCAAACAGGATATACACATAGAGACCTTCACCCAAGTAATATTTTACTGTTAGATGACTTTGAGATGCCTAAGTATGACCGTGACAGAACCGAAAATGATCCAAGAGTTAAATTTTTAGATCTAGGTAATTGTCAATCCGATGACCTTGAAAATGCCTATATTTACGGCATTGAACGAGATGTTGATGAGCAGTTAGTTTTTCATGATAACAATAAGCGTTTATTGACTTCATTTGTTTCTATGCCTCCAGACTTTTTGGAACATGGTTCAGCGACAAAAAATTATGATACTTGGGCTTTTGGCATTTTTGCTTATAACGTGTTTTTTGGAGAAATGCCTTTTGAGTTAAACGACATAAAAGATGTAACTGAATTACGACAGCTATCAGGATTACCTTCCAACGTAAAAAGTAGACTAAATGAACTTGATGATGGGCCTCGGTTGATAATGCAGCACCTATTGTCGTGGAGAGGTGAAAATCGGCCTGAAATTCACAGCATTGTAAGGTTATTTAGTTGGCTGATATATAGAAGTGAAGAGTTTACTGATATTGCGTTTATCAAGAGGGTAATTCACGAACATGGTTTTGACCCATATCATGATCCAAGGGATGACTATTATTAGCAAAACTACTCACAAACTTTATTAAATTTTGAAGGGAAAGAGTCGATTCAGTTATGGGGATGTTCACAAACTATATTCGATTTTCGTCTTTAAAAAGCTCTTATAAATCAAATACCCGATTCACAAACTTTATTAGAGTACGACACGAACTGATCAAAGTTGTTATAGTTTGGGAATGATAATTATAGATTGGGAAAGTTATTAAAGATTGGGAAAGTTATTAAAGATTGGGAAAGTTATTAAAGATTGGGAAAGTTATTAAAGATTGGGAATTCTTTTCCCAAACTATAACTCTTGAAAAGGTGAGCGAATTAGCTCACCTTTTTTGTTTTCAGCTGTAGTTGTTATGTTGAAACAACTTTTGTGTTAATCTCAATTGAAGAATAATAACTAAATTTAAATTACGGAATAGTAGTTCCTGATGGAGTAACGGTTTAAATGTTAAGGGTTTTATGTTTTGTTCTTTTTTCTGCCAATTTAGCAGCCAGTGAAGTAAAAAGTGAAATAGATAAGGTTCTTTATGGTTATACAACTATAGCTGAATCGAGGGCTATTTTAGAAAAATTAGAACAAGGAATACCATATAAAAATGTGCTTGATGATGCCCGAGTAATGACATTTAAGTGTTGGTTCTCTGATGTAGCTACACCGAACGGACTTATCACCTATAAACACTTTTTAAAACAAGCGAGCTCGATCATTCAAAAGTCGAGCGTTCAAGTTCTAAAACACGAGTTCATAGCATGTAAAGCCGCCCAAGAATACATTCAAGGCCATTACCAAGCAGCGACAACTCTTTTAAAGCGGAGTTTTTCAAGGTAGTTGTCCGATTTTCCCGTTTTATGCTGCTGCCTGAGCCTGCACGATTTCCCGCTCCGGA
>NZ_JBEOOG010000146.1:0-2540 GCF_040308965.1 Pseudoalteromonas sp. MER144-MNA-CIBAN-0113 | reverse complement strand
TGCGTATTCCGGTGATGGTGAACACCGATTCCGGTTTTATCGTGAACACTTAAATTCCACGCATTGGGTTCATGACATTTTTAACCTAAGTGTTCACGATGGTCAATTTTAGATTGAATTTTTCTCATAGACTCCCCCTTTAATTTTATCCGATGAGCATTGTGCATTAGTCGATCTAAAATGGCATCGGCTAAGGTATTATCGCCGATGGATTGATGCCATTCTTCGGTGGGTAATTGACTGATGATGGCGGTTGATGAACTGCCGTGCCTATCATCCATGATCTCCATTAAGTCATTTCGTTGTGCCGCTTTAAGTGGCTCAAGCCCCCAATCATCTAAAACGAGTAAGTCGATCTTAGCGAGTGACTGTAACATTCGACTGTAAGTGCCATCTGCTTTGGCTTGTGTCAGCGCAAGCATCAACCTTGAGAGTCGGTAATATTTAACGCTGTAGCCTTTCATGCATCCTGTATGCGCAAGCGCACAAGTGATATAGGTTTTACCGCTACCGCAAGGGCCTGTGATGAGTAAGTTTTGTGATTTATTCAGCCAATCACATTGCAGTAGTGATGCCATCATCGATTGATTGAGACCTCGCGGGTGATGATAATCTATGTCTCTGGCGTTAGCGGCTAATTTAAGTTTTGCCGCTTTAAGTAAGCGTTGTTGTTTTCGGCTCTCTCGGTCTTGGGCTTCACTGTCTGCTAGCAGTTGTAGTCGCTCATCGAAGGACAACCCTTCATAAGTACTTGGTTGTTCTATTTGGCTCACTAAGGCGTTGGCCATACCACTGAGTTTGAGTTGACGAAGCTGAGTTATCGTTTGTTCTAACATAGAATTTCCTTACCTTAATGGAAGCTTTTAGGACCACGGATATTTTCATGGGATTGTGGCAATAACGTCGACGGCTCTTCTTGCGTTCGCGGCAATTTATCTTGGTTGCTACTGAGTATGTCTTTGATATGTTTTAACCGATATAAACTGTATTGATTGGCTATCGCACAGGCGTTATTGAGCCGATCGGCGGGATAGCTTCTTGATAGGTTGAGTAAGCCTAAGCACACACGATACGCTTGTTCTTCATGTTGTTTCTGTGCCAATTGTGCTTTCACCCAGAGCAAAACGTCATCTCCAATATCTTTCGCCCAATTCATTAAACGCCCTGGTGACCATTTATGATGCTTCTCATGCTTTACAGGCATGTGCTCGGATGTGGTGGTCATGCCAGGATGATATTTTCTCGGGTGACTGGTGATGCGTTTATGCTTGAAATAAGCCTCAATCAAGTTGTCTTTGGCATGAAGTTCAAGCTTTTCACCCACCAAGTGATGGGGTACCGAGTAAAGATGGTTATCATACTGAACGTGATAATCAATATTCACTTTGACGTGTTTAATATCCGTGAATTGATAAGCTAGTTTGGACATGGGCGCGAGGGCGGGTTTGTCGATTGACTCGAACCATGATTGTCGTGTCCCACTCAGTTGCTTAAAGGGCTTATTATTGACCTCAAGCAGTAAGGCTTTGATGCAATGGTTTAGCTCAGCTAATGAGAAAAAGGTTTGGTGTCGTAACTTGGCGAGTATCCAGCGTTCAATGATTTGCACGCCCACTTCGGCCTTGGCTTTATCTTGTGGTTTTCTGGGACGAGCAGGCACAATCACGGTGCCATAATGCGCGGCCAATTGCTGATAACTCGGGTTAACATCAGGGTCGTAGCGACACGCTTTACTGACACCACTGCGTAAATTATCGGGGATAACCATGTCAGGTATACCGCCGATAAATTCAAATGCTCGCACGTGACTGCCGATCCAGTCGGGTAGACTTTGGCTCCAGGTTGCTTCACAAAATGTATAATTTGATGCGCCCATCACCGCCACGAATATCTGGGCGAACTTCACTTCACCCGTCGCATTACAAACAATGGGCATCGTTTGACCCGCATAATCGACAAAGAGTTTTTCTCCTGCTTTATGCACTTGTCGCATCGAACGTTTTTGCTTTTTAAGCCAGGTCATATAGCGATCGCAGAACTGAGAATAGCTGTAACAACGATTCGGATATTGCTGAGTATATTCTTCCCAGAGTAAGTTCTTGGTGACGCCTTTGCCCGTTAATTCTTTTCGAATGGCAGGCCAATCTGGCACTTCAAATCGCTGGGATGGCCGAGTGTCGGCGCGAGGATAGAACTGACTAGCAAGCACAGAATCATCAAGCTCGTCGGGCAGTGGCCAACTTAACGATAAAGCTCTGGCTTTAGTGAGTAGTTTTTGAATACCACCGACACTGATCTTAGTGCTGGCACTTATTTTTCTGACACTGAGTTGGGCAGCAAAATGTAGCCTCAACACTTCTCGAATTTTACGCATTGTGATCCTCTTAGTCGCCATATCCCTTCCTCAGTAATACAAAAAGGAAATAGCTTAACAAAGTAATTAATAATCAATGCGTTGAAATTGTACTGGTTTGGTGTGAACACCGATTCCGGAAAATCAGTCAAAAGTGTTCACGATAAAACCGGAATGAGCGTTCACG
>NZ_JBEOOG010000145.1:0-2667 GCF_040308965.1 Pseudoalteromonas sp. MER144-MNA-CIBAN-0113 | reverse complement strand
GAAAGACATTTACTGCTAAAAACAGTTTTTTCACCACAGAGAATCCCGAGGCGCTTTGCGCTGCACAGAGATGGATTCATATCTTTTAAGTATTTCTCTGTTAACTCTGTGTTCTCGGTGGTAAATACTTATTTAGGCTTAACTCTGAAGCGATATAAAATCGCTGCTACTAAAGATACTTACTGCTAAAAACAAATTAACTCCCCCCGCAACCCGAACCTCGCAGCTCGTAGCCCGCAGCCCGCAGCCCGAACCTCGTAGCCCGTAGCCCGTAGCCCGTAGCCCGTACCCTAAGTTAAATTAATCGCCGAAAATGTTTAAACAAAAAAAGGCGCTTCCGATTAAGGTAAGCGCCTTTTTGTTATTTTAACTGCTTCTTATTTTACGATTTTCATTTCGTCTAATAAGTTTTGGGCGTTATCTACTTTATCCATTACCCACAGCATGTAGCGTGAATCTACATGGATTGAGCGATTTAGCTCTGGGTTGTAATCCCAATCACCAATAATGCTTTCGTACACACCGTCAAACAGTAAACCCACCAGCTCAGCTTTACCATTTAGTGTTGGTGAACCTGAGTTACCGCCAGTTGTGTCTACGTTTGATAAAAAGTTAACCGGTACGGTATTCATGCCACCTGTGTAATCACCATAAAGCTTCGCTTTAATTTGCTCTTGCAGCTTTTTAGGCGCATTAAATGGGTCAACATCGGTGTTTTTAGCAAGCAACCCTTCAAGTGAGGTAAACGGCGTGGCCACTAAACCATCTTGCGGAGAATACCCGCCTACCGTGCCGTAAGTTACACGTAATGTGCTATTTGCATCGGCGTAAACCGGTTTGTTTTGCGCTTTATTAAAGGCAATAATCGCACTCATTAACTCTGGGCGAGCGGCTTGTAACTTACCTGCAAGGGCTTTTGACTTATCTTCCTCAGCTTTCATTACCGTGAATATGGCTTTTGCATATTGCATGAATGGGTCTTGGCTTTGGTTTAATTGGCTAAGCGTTTGCTCAAATAATGAATTACGTACAATTTCGTTATCAAGCGTTGATTTAGCGTACATTTCATCAAGTAATGCACTTTGTTTTGCTTTATCAAACCCATTTTCTAAAGCAAAGGCTTTATCAATTTCACTGAAACGCTCTGCTTTAGGTAATGCTGCATATTGCTCTAAAAAGTGCAGTAATATGGCTTTATCTACGTTTGCGTCAAAGCGACGTGACATACGCTCTAAACCCGATTTAATACGCGGTAAATCACGTTCTTGATAACCCGATTCACGCTCGCTATTTAGCTTTTGTTTTTCATAAGCTAAACGGTATAAACGACGTGCCGTGCTGATCATTTGTGAACGGTGAACATAGCCTATCATACGGTCGCGCTCACTGTGCTCTTGCGATTGTGCAACAAGTGCTGATAACTCATTAAGTACGTTACCGTAGCGCTGTTTACGTTCGCTATCGCTGTTTATCCAGCTTGTAAGTTCTTGTTCAAACTGCTTTTTACGCTCAAACATGGTGCCTTTTTTAAAGCTTTCGATCATCGAGCCATAGTTTTTAATGTAGTTGTTATAACCAGCTATGGTGCTTTCGTAAGCAATACGCGCTTTACTGCCATCTTCTGAGTTTTCTTCAATTAATGACACGTATTTAGTATTGTGCATGCGCGCTTTAGGGTAGCTGTCGTTAAATACATAATCGACCTCTGCCGCAATACGGTAACGATTGGTTCGTCCTGGATAGCCAGTAACCATGACAAAATCACCCTCTTGCACGCCTTTAGCACTTACACTTAAGTAAGACTCAGGCACGTACGGTACGTTGTCTTCGCTGTATTCTGCTGGTTTGCCGTCTTTACCTACATAGGCGCGGTAAAAACCAAAATCGCCTGTGTGACGCGGCCACATCCAGTTATCGATATCGCCACCGTATTTACCTACGCCCATAGCAGGTGCATACGCTAAACGTACATCTTTAATTTCCAGCGATTTAATAAGGTAAAACTCTAAACCACCATGAAACGAATATACATTACAACGGTAGCTAGCATCAGCTTCACACTCTGCAACGAGGGCTTTTTGATTTTTTTCTAACGCATCGTAGCGTGCTTTTGCACTTAGCTCGTTAGTGCCGCTAATTACTTTATCAGTCACGTTGGTCACTGTTTCTGTAACGTACACACGTGAACCTGGCGCAGCAGGTAAATCTTCAGCCGGTGTTTTTGCTAAAAAGCCGTTTTCAAGTATGTTGTTTTCAGGCGTTGAATTATATTGCACTGAGCCATAAATACAGTGATGGTTAGTAACAACTAAGCCCTTTGGCGAAACAAACGAGGCTGTACATCCGCCTAAGCTAATAACCGCATTCATTGGAAATTCGGTTAATTTTGAAATTGAATCAACACTGATTTCAAGGCCTTTGGCTTTTAAAATTGATTCCAGCTCTGGTAGCTGATGAGGTTGCCACATACCTTCATCGGCATTGGCCGCAGAAGAAAGTGCCAGTGAACAGGTTGCTACCAAAGTGGCAACAAGAGGTTTTAAACGCATTATAGAATCCCTTTTATTATTGAACCTGCAGATTACTCATTAACCTGAGCTTCGGATAAGAAATTACTAATTTAAAGGAACTAAATGCTCGTTCCATGATCCGATCATTCGACCAAGA
>NZ_JBEOOG010000144.1:0-2781 GCF_040308965.1 Pseudoalteromonas sp. MER144-MNA-CIBAN-0113 | reverse complement strand
CAGAACCCTTCGGGCAGCGCCTGTTTGGCATTGATGCTGCGTTATCGCCTATTTATGGGGAATAACCACACCACATATGCGCTGCCTTGCCTAAATACCAAACAGACTGCTGCAAATTTAACCTTGAAAGGTCAACAGACCCTAGTATATTGTCAAACTCTTGGCTAAATCTGTAAAAAAAATGTAGCGGTCGTCCTGCAACTACTGAACTTTAATTTTATCGATAAGTATACTGCTTAAGTAAAATTGCATCATGGGAGTTAATGCGCTGATCTCAGTACGTGTACATGGCCCATTTAATTTAGTTAAACGACTCAGTTTAGTAATGGTTTTATAAGCAGGGGCCGTTACTTCATTTTTAAGTTCAGCACGCTTAAGCCGAGCCTGTTCGGTATTATGTTTATGAATAAACGCAACAACTTCTAACTCGTTAGTGATCTTTTTTTCTTCAGTAAAGCTATAGATTAGGGGCTCACGGTGAAAGCTTGCACTATCTATTGATGATTTGGCAAACCAAACTACATCTCCCGATGCTTTGTGTGTAAGGCGCATACTAACTTGTGCCAGTATATTTGCGCATTGTTGAGAAGGGAATTGCTGTGCTACTTTTGAAAACAATGAATAAGGTTTTTCTGGCTGCGCTAGGATGTACTTAGCATCATCTATAAACTCAAGGTCAACTTGATGGATAGCTAACGTGTAATCACTGTTATCGGTTGTGGTAACTTTTAGTTGTTTATCGTTAAGTGCTTGGCTAATTTGAGATACTAATGTGTCGGTGACACTTGCACGGTCTACGATCACTCTGACAGTCTGATTTTTTTTAATGTTATGTGCAGGTAATTGCACCGATTTTACTTTCGGTGAAGCATGCTCGGTTTCATATTTAAGTTGGTAAGTTTGACTCTTAAGCAAAGGTTTTGCAGGCATTGCTAAAGGTTCTGCAGGCTGCTTAACTACGGCACAACCTGAAGCTAATACAATAAAAAGTGATACAACTAAAAAACGCATAAATATTTTACATCCACTCAAAAGCCATTAATCGAACATATTGTACGTTAGTCCGAGCAAAAGTTCATGATATTATAGAGGCTGATTATGACTAAAAAAGAAAAATTAGCTAAGAATGAAGTATTTTAACTCCTTACCCTTTTATTTTTTTGCTTTATGTATTTTAGGGACGCATTTACAGGCAAGCGCAAGCACAGATCCTGATTGGGAAGCTTTTGTTAAAAATTATGGACGCTACGTAGAAAAAAAACTAAAAGTAAAAAAGATTCCGGGCGGAGCGCTTTCCATCGTCAACGCACAAGCGCGTGACTATATACATACTATGGGGCATACCAAAGTGCGCAGTGGGCAAAAAATTAATCCACACACTCGGTTTCGTTTGGCCTCAGTATCTAAAACGTTTGCAGGGTCGTTAGCGGCAAAACTTGCAAATGAAGAACAACTTAATTTGTATTTTCCTGTTAGTCATTACATTCCTGAATTTAAACAAACCGACTACAAAGATGATTTAAAGGTTTTTCATATTTTAAGCCATTCTAGTGGGCTAGTACCGAATGCATACGATAATTTAATCGAATCGCGAATGGGGTATAGCGATATTGTAGAAAAGCTATTAAGTGTAAAACCTATATGCGAACCCGGTGACTGTTATGGCTATCAAAATGTCATGTTTAGTTTAATTGATGACGTGATTTTAAAAAGCACCAACAAAACTTATACTCAGTGGCTCAATGACGCATTTTTTATCCCTCTAAAAATGAACGATGCAAGCTTAGGCTACGATGCCATGGTGCAAGATAGTAACTACGCACACCCTCATGTGCGAGGGAAAAAGCGTTGGTACAGTGCCCGTTTGAAAAAGAATTATTATAAAGTCGCTCCGGCGGCTGGGGTAAACGCCAGTGCGTCAGATATGGCTATTTGGTTAAATGCGCAACTAGGGCAATATCCATCGGTATTATCCTTAGATGCATTGGCCACGCAAACGCGTCCTTATACACATACTAAAAAAGAACGCTACAGACGAGTATGGCGAGAGCACATGAACGAAGCCTACTATGGGCTAGGCTGGCGTGTGTATGATTATGATGATGAAACGCTTTATTACCACAGTGGTTGGGTGCAAGGCTACCGCAGTGATTTGGTTGTGTTTCCGCACTTAAATGTAGGCTTTAGTTTGATTTTAAATGCAGAAACTGGACTCATAAATGAGCTTACAACTGAGTTTATAAATCGCCTATTAGCATATAAACGAGAGAAGCAATAATGAATGCCCACATAAAAACATTGTTAATAGCATTATTACTTATTTGCCAACCCGCCTTTTCTGCCCCTGAACAGGTTTACTTGTTTCGACATAGCGAAAAACAAACAGGGGAAAATCCATTTCTAACTGCCCAAGGCCAAGCGCGTGCTGAGTACTTGGTTTCGTTAGTTAACACCTATCCAAACATAACGTTATTCAGTAGTAACTATAACCGTACCCTAAACACGGCAGCGCCATTAGCCGCGTATTATAATATTAAAGTTATTACCTATGATGCTGCTGATCTAATGACATTGAAAAAACAATTATTAGCACAAAATGGCGTTGTGGTAGTAATAGGGCATAGTAATACCACACCGCAGTTGGCTTCATTATTGAGTAATCAAGCTATTGAAAGTATGGATGAGAGTCAGTACGGGCATTATTATTTAACCTGAGATCTGCTTAAGCGATAACTAGTGCGTTGAGCTCTACGTCAGTTAAATTAAGGTGTGGCTTATTTT
>NZ_JBEOOG010000143.1:0-2846 GCF_040308965.1 Pseudoalteromonas sp. MER144-MNA-CIBAN-0113 | reverse complement strand
CGTTTTAATTTCGTCATTTTTTCACCCAAATTTGTATGCTTATTAGCATAACATTTCTTTCTTAATGGGTGGCCAAAATCACTGTACCACTACAGGATGCGTCTTTAATGACGCGCATGAAAGAGCTTGAAGATGAAAACCGCCGTTTAAAGAAAATGTATGCTGAAGAGCGGCTCAAATCTGAGGTCATTCAAGAGGCTATGGCAAAAAAGTGGTAACGGCTTCTGAGCGTAAAGTATTGGCACATGAAGTCGTTAGCACAAATAAAATGAGTATTGCCTTAGCTTGCCGTACTTTTATGATAAGTGAAACGTGTTATCGCTATACACCGATATTAAGAAATGAAAATCTAAAAATAGCAGAGCTGTTACTCGATTTGACTGAGTCAAAGCGAAGCTGGGGTTTTGGATTATGTTTTTTATATTTGCGTAATGTAAAAAAGCACAAGTGGAATCACAAGCAAGTTTACCGCATTTACCGTGATCTTGAGTTAAATTTGCGGATCAAGCCAAGGAAACGCTTAAATAGAGATAAGCCTGAGCCATTGGCAGTACCAGAAACCATCAATGAATGTTGGTCAATGGATTTTATGCATGACCAATTAGCGGATGGCAGAGCGTGTCGATTGTTTAATGTCATTGATGACTTTAATCGTGAAGGGCTGACTATTGACGCTGATTTATCACTGCCTGCTGAACGTGTGATCCGCTCGTTAAATCAAATTATAGAGTGGCGTGGTAAACCCAAAGCTATCAGATGTGATAATGGCCCTGAATATATTAGCAAGCAACTAGCGCAATGGGCGTTAAATAATGATATCGAATTACGGTTTATTCAACCCGGTAACCCGCAGCAAAATGCCTATATAGAGCGCTTCAACCGAACGGTTCGTTACGACTGGCTGAGTCATTATATTTATAGTGATATTAGTGAGTTACAAGACATAGCGACTGATTGGCTATGGACTTATAATAATGAACGCCCTAACATGGGGTTAGGTGGTATAACACCAATACAAAAGCTGGAAAAATTAAACAACGGAAATTCTACTGCCAGCCTCCATTAAAAATGGGGGGATTACCCGACGAATCTTTAATTATACCTTATCAAACGTTTGTCATCGCATTGGCTAAACAGATGTTGGTATTAATTAACAATATTCGAGAGTATGACTCACAAATAAACTCAATTTTTACCAGTATGGATGACGCCTCAATATTTACTTCACTTCCCGGCACAGGCCCTTGCCTTGCTCCTAGGCTTTTAGCTACTTTAGGGGAAGATAAATCTCGTTTTAGTAGCGCACAAGAAATACAAAACTATGCAGGCTTATCGCCAGTTACAGAGCGTAGTGGTCAAAAAAGCTGGGTACATTGGCGCTGGCAATGTTCTAAATTTGTCCGTCAGAGCTTTATAGAGTGGGCTTCCAAAAGCGTAGGGCAATCTTATTGGGCGGGCATTTATTACGCACAGCAAAAAGCGAAAGGTAATTCACACCAATCGGCAGTAAGAGCGTTGGCCTATAAATGGGTAAGGATCTTATTTAGGTGCTGGAAAACAGGAAAAGCTTATGATGAATCAAAATATTTAAAAGCACTAAAAGAGAAAGGTTCTCCTCTTTTAGTGGTAGAAAAAGCTTGTTGAGTGCCTCAGGGCGTGAAGCGGACATTCAAGCGTAACCCGTTTCTGCCCCATTATGTGTTTCAGTTTAATACCAACTCGACGCTGAAAAGCATAATTGAGCTTAGTTTTAGTAATACCATAAACCTTGAAAACTTACTTAGATAACGCATTTAACTAGGTGGGTAAAACCCGTTTGTCATTATAGTATTGTTAATACACTCGACTATGGCACACTAATTGTTCAATCCCTGCAATGGAAAGTATTATGCTACAAGAACAGCCGTTGAAGAAAGCACATCAGCTAAAAAAGGAACATCATTATGTATGGGCTAACTATTTACGAAACTGGGCTATAGGTGATACCAAAAATAAAGTCTGGTTTAAGAAGGCTAAAGGTGGTTTTGCTTATGATAGTGTAAAGATGGTTGCGAAGGAGAGGCACTTTTACCAAATCAAGCCACTGACTAAAGATCATGTAAAGATAATCAGAATGATATCTTCCGAAAGTCAGTTGCATAAACAAAATATGGAGCTGCTCCAAAAATTTCTATTAATTCAGAAAATGGAGGAGTTTTACCAAACGAGTGGTAAGAAGAGCGTAGAAATAGAGAAGGAAATCGAAGCGCATAAACATAATACCCTAGAGAATTTGCATACTGCTTATGAAAGTAGTGCAAGTGAGATCATTTCTAATCTAATTAACCGTGATTTATCGTGCTTGAATGATATGAAGCAATTGACTGCTTTTTGTAATTATCTTGGGCACCAGTTCGCTAGAACAAAATCATTTCGCGACATCGCACTACTGGTTATGTCAAAAGATGATTCTGAACAAGCAAAATTAGTGCATCATATATCGACTGAGTGTTGGTGGTTTATAAGTCATATGCTAGGTCAAAACCTTGGTTACTCAATGTTCGTATCTCGGAGAGAGGACAAATATTGCCTTCTATTAAATGAGACTACTCAACCGTTTATCACGTCGGATAATCCAGTGATAAACGTTCATAAGGGTTTGACTAATGATATGACGCCTCCAGAGGATGACCAATTGGACTTGTACTATCCGTTGTCTCCAACAATTGCAATCATGGTTAGCAGCACCCATCGTTTTCCTAGTGGGGAATCAATATTAACCCTTGATGACGGAGTTTTTCAAGTTAGTTGTCGCCTCAAGTTAAATTTTATGCCGCCCGCATTTCTTCTTTTTTCTCAGGATTCAA
>NZ_JBEOOG010000142.1:0-2868 GCF_040308965.1 Pseudoalteromonas sp. MER144-MNA-CIBAN-0113 | reverse complement strand
AAAAGAAAATGGCAGGGCTAGACGATGATTATCGCTCAACCCTGTTAGAATCTGGGATTAAAATGCGCTAGCCGTGAGCGATGAGCAAGCTAAGTATATTAGCGAAGCTGTAAAGGCCTATCCTGAAATTTACTTTTCTAAATTAGTGATACTGGGTGAAGGTGATAGTGAGCAGGTTGTTCTTCCGAAGTTGCTGGAACACTTTGCAAAAGACATTGACGGTCATTCAATATCGGTGGTTCCACTTGGTGGGAGGCATGTAAATCATTTCTGGCGTTTGCTTAATTCTCTGAAGATCCCTTTTGTTACACTATTGGACTTTGACATTGATCGTAATGGCGGTGGTTTTGGCCGTATGAAGTATGTCGTGGAACAATTACTTTTAATGGATGAAATAAAGAGTAAATATATTAACGAAAACATTATTCCTTATATCCCCAACTGGAATAGCGATCGAAACGCTGATTCGTTTTCAATACATTATGAAGATGGAAAAACAAGGATAATTACAGATGAATTAGAAGAATGTAATGTTTATTTTTCTAGTCCACTAGATATCGATTATTCAATGATTTGTGCTTTTCCTGAGATCTTTTGTGAAAAAGATGAAGCTTATGGAGAAAGAGGTCCCTCTGATGGCAAAGAAGATGAGGAAGAAGAAGATACTGTAAAAAGAGAGGCGGCGTTAATTAAAGCTGTACTCAAAAAAGGAAATGTTGGTAAACGGTTTGATTTTGGATCGGATTGGGAAAGGAACTTTTTATGGTATCGCTATCGTTTCTTATCGAATAAAAGTAAACCCGCATCTCATGTTCGTATGTTTACCAAACTTGAGGAGCAATATACCTCTCGAGAGATACTAGAAAAGTTACCACCAGAGTTAACACGGTTGATGGAACGTATTGTCGAGTTGTCCGAACAGGTAGTTGAGTAATGACTGATTGGAAGCCATCAGAGAGCATAGAAGCTACAACTGAACTAATGGATATCATTACCTGTGATGCATCGGTTGCTGTATTAGCAAGTGCAGGTGCAGGAAAAACAGAGTTGTTGGCTCAAAAAGCAAATTATTTGTTCTTTACCGATAAATGTGTTTGGCCAAAAAGAATATTATCTCTTACGTTTAAAACTGAAGCTCAGTTAAACATAAAAGAGAGAATAAATAAGCGTTGCGGTCATAAAGCTACACGTTTTGACTCTTTTACTTTCCACGCATTCAGCAAAAGTATCGTTGATAGATTCAAAAATACTCTTCCTGAAAATGAACGTCCGATAGACAATTACGATATCGTCTTTCGTCGCCAAGATGCTAATGGCTCCAACAAAATATTGATGGATGACTTGCTAGCTTTGGCAATACGCATCTTACGAGCAAGAGAAGATCTACGGACAATGTTCTCTTATTCTTATGCATATGTTTTTGTGGATGAGTTTCAAGATACGACTGATGAGCAATACGAGTTGTTACAACTGTTGTTTCAGAATTCCGATACAAAAATTTTAACTGTTGGAGATATTAACCAAAGCATCATGTTATGGGCTGGAGCTCGTCAAACTGTATTCACTGACTTTTTAAATGACTTTTCGGCACAAAAAAAATTCCTAGTTAAAAACTACCGAGCGTCTAGTGAAATACAAGATGTACTAGCAGTAGTATTGCAATTTGTACAGAATCCAAGATCTACATTCCAAGAAGTATCAACAATTCCAGAAAACTGCTCTCTACATGCTTTCAGTGATGAGTATCAAGAAGCCTCATTCATTGCTCACAGTATAAATGAAGCAATCAGCAGTGGTATCGACGCAAGCGATATTTCTGTTTTAACTAAGCAGCAGGCATCACAGTACACCGAAATATTGAGAGCTGAGTTAACAAAGCTTGGTATAAACAACCTCGACATGACCGACTTACAAGATGCCTTAAAAGAACCTCTTGGGCAATTATTTTCGCAGTTCTTAAAAGCGTTAGTGCGTCCTGAACCCAAAGCCATGACCGAGCTGTTTAAAGTTAATTTAGCCTTAAACAAGGTTGAATCTGATGATGATAAAGAAGAAGAATTAACTACTTCTTTAGTTAACTTCATCTCACTAAAGCAAGAGTTAATAACAACAGCAACAACGGCTGATGACTTGTTATCTTATATTCAAAGCTTTATTCATGAGCTTGGTATGCCAAAAATAAAAGGAAGATGGAAACAATATAAATCTTCTGCTTATTTTAATCATGTATGGCAAGCGCTTGAAGTACATTTGAGAAATATGTGTAATCAGACCAATTCATTAGAAGATGCTGCAAAGTTATTTAGTGCTGAGAACGCTGTACATTTAATGAACATCCACAAGTGTAAAGGTCTTGAATATCACACTGTATACTTTATGGGGCTAGAAGATCAGGCTTTTTGGAACTATGCGGAACAAACATTTGAGGATAATTGTGCAATATACGTTGCCTTGTCCCGCGCTAAAAATCACATATGCGTAACTATTAGTAAACGTAGAGAACATAGGAGTAATTGGCAGCATGATAATAGGACTTCGACATTTGTTGCTGTAAAGCCTGTTATAAGTCTGTTGAAAAATAAATGTAAGTTTGCTGCTACGAACCATACTTAAGACATCAAGATACTTTTACTTATCCGAACAAGCCAAGTTAGAGTTGGTGCTCTAACTTGGATATGTCCAAATCCTAATCAGTAATACATCCACTATCCTCATAGTGACTTTTAAATAGGAGGTCACTATGAAACCAGAACTAAATCACAATGCTACTGGTGTGAAACGTCCTTTCAAGCGGAGTTTTTCAAGTTAGTTGTCGCCTCAAGTTAAATTTTATGCCGCCCGCATTTCTTCTTTTTTCTCAGGATTCAA
>NZ_JBEOOG010000141.1:0-3076 GCF_040308965.1 Pseudoalteromonas sp. MER144-MNA-CIBAN-0113 | reverse complement strand
TGAACCTGCTAACCACCCGCCGTCTGACTATAACTATTGTGAAAAGAAGACAGGACAACTACTCTGACACGGCGGGCACCAGAAAAAGCTAAAGGGGTGTTTTGACTTTGAAGAAATGAACCTTTGCATTTGTTTCTTTATAAAAAAAGAGCCACCAGAAAACTGATGACTCCATTATATAAAGTGCGTGAGATCACGCTTTAAGTTTATATATTAACTAACGACACCCTTGACTGTTAAAGTCGACGACTAAGCTTGCACCAGTGCTATTACCAGCTACTTTTAGGTAGCCCCAGTATTCACTCTGGCCTGAAATATAAATACACTCTCCATTTCCGCTATTATTTGACTCAGCCACTTCATTGTTACCATTTGGCCAACCACTTGCAGCGTAGCTTAGACTTAAATCACCACTACCATTAGCGGTGGTGATCGCAATACCATTTTGGCCTTGAACATCTGCAATGCTAAACCACATAGGATCGCTATTACCTAGACAAATTACTTCGCCATCATTTAAGCGGCCACTGCTTCGGCTACCTTGACTAGCACACACATCTGGCACGTTAGAAGTCACTTGGGTAAATGATGCTGTTAACTGAACGTTATCAAATGCATTATAACCTCTAACCATCACATGGTATCGGCCTACTTGTGCAGGATTTATAGCACACGACTCTTCGTTACCACCAATGTAAGGGCGACAATCATATATAGCTTCACTCGGTGCTGCTTCAAAACTTACATATAAATCCGCATCACCTGTACCACCAGTTAAATTAAACATAAGGTCGCTGGCGCCTGAAGGAACATCAAAAGTGAAATATAAAAATTCATCTTGAGCGCCACTAATGTTAATTGGCTGGCTATTCAATAGCACACCATCATCAACACTACTGTCAGCTTCGATAGTTGCTACTGTAGTGACAGTTTGGCTTGCACCTTCATTATCAACCACAGTTAATGTTATGGTGTATTCTCCTGCACTTGTGTAACTATGAGTAGGATTTGCCAGATTTGAACTGCTACCATCGCCAAAGTTCCATTGATAACTGGCGATACTACCATCGCTATCATTACTACCATTACTCGTGAAGCTAATATTGTTATTTTGCATGCCAGAATATGGGCCATTAATTTGTGCTACTGGTGGGGTATTAGTGCTCGTACCTGCAACTAAGTCATCGCACCACTGTACAAATTCATTCTCATAGTTATTGGCCCACTCTACAGTTTTTGATTTATAGGCACTCCAATTACCAGTGCGGGTATGAGCCAACATGGCATCAAGTTCGTTGTTGTGACGTTCAAACATAAAGCGAACAGCTAAGTAACCCCAGCGATAAATTCGATCTTGATCAAATCCATCATAGGTGGTGTCAAAAATTTGCGCTAGTGTATAGCGCGAGCCATCACTAATAGTGGCTTTTGCAGCATCGTTGTTATTTAAATTAGCAACATACTCTGCAACCCCTTCAGACCACCAGACAATATCTTCTGTGGGTGCGTTAAAGTCACCATATAAGTCGAAACGACCATCTAAATAGTGAACATACTCGTGCTCTAAGTTCCATACATAGTGCTCTGCATTGGCATAACTTGCTTCATAAGCTATAAAATTAGCTTGGTTGCCAGCTACAGATGGGTCACCTTCTAAATACATACCGCCATTGTTAGTATTTATACCAAAGATAGCACCTGCGTACTTGCTATAATCGTCACTACTGTCAAAAATATTTACTTGTAAAAAGTTATTGTTGTCATCAGCAACAGGGGTGTTATTTGTGGCTAGCTTATTATGAAAAAGCCCTTCTTCAGCGCCCATAGCATCACATGCTGCTGCATGTTGAATAGCTGTCATATTTTGCGAGCGAATTTTTATAGTACTACTACAGCTATAATTTTGTGACAACACTTGTTGAGTTAGTTCATCAACAAAGCCACAAATACCGTAGTCATTACAATCTGCGTAATAACTTACAGAATCAGCTGCTGCAAGCCATACTGCATCACCATAACCAAAACTGTTATAGGTGCTAAAAATAGCTTTCAAACCAGTATCAACACTTGCTTGTATTGACGTGCCTGAATATTGTTTTAAACGAGCTAATTCACTGGCAGCGTTAACAATCAAGTATTGTGCATCTGAGTCTATCATCCACTGCTTTTGAGTAAATGCGCTTAGCTTAGCAACTAAGTCAGTATCAGTGCCGATAGCGGTTACAAATGCATCATTCCACTGGCCACGATAAAGTAGCGTGAAAATACCATTAACAGCACTACGCATATTCCATTTTGCAGCATAACTCTCATTGAAGCGCGTTAACCACTGCTTTACCACGTTTAAGTAACGATGCTGCTGCTCAGCACTATCCATAGTTATGATAACTTCAGCAAGTGTTTTACCGTGTCCATCATTATCATCATAAAAGTGGCTATTGTTTACAAATGCATCTATAGCATCAACTACTGCAGGTTGTACCCAAGAGCTAAAATTCACGTCAGCATTATAAAACTCAACATAAAAACCCGCACGCAAATATAAAAACAGCGCTTCTAAATCAACATCTCCACCACCAGCATAAGTCTGTGAGAGTGACTTAGCATGATTTGCAACGGCATACATGTTATCTGAACTATAAACCTGACTCTGAATAGAAGATGGCGCACTAAAAAGTTCATTAATGCAATTAGTACCTTGGCTCTTAAGTTCAGTGATAATTGCACTAGTGCTTGCACTTGCCATCGCACTTAAATCACAAGTGACAACGGCAGCTTGGCTGCGCATCATGAACTGATTAAGTTGTTGTGGCTGTTTTTGCAACTCAGCAATAGGCGCTTTTTCGTTATGTTGGTGATCTACACCGTGATGATGTGTACGCTCAACTTCTGCACTTTTTGGTGTAAATAAGCGCTCCTGCACGTTAGCTGAATGAGCTAAAGAGCTTGCTCCAAGCATTGGTAACGCCAGAATTAATGTTTTAATTTTCATAATTTACCCACGGCAAGATCATTATAAATTGAACTTATAGAATATGTAGTGATCAGATCAAGACATAATAATCACCTTGGTCAC
>NZ_JBEOOG010000140.1:0-3542 GCF_040308965.1 Pseudoalteromonas sp. MER144-MNA-CIBAN-0113 | reverse complement strand
ACACAGATGATTGCTTTATATTGTTAAAGAACGTTGCGATTAAAGCGCTTAACTTTATCTCGCTAGGGCTGCGCATACTACGCTTTCCTATTTTTTTGTCAACACTTAATTTTAAACTTTATCAAAAATCTAAACTCAAGTTTTACTCGACTCACTAAGTGACTCTTGCTTCGCTAAGCGTTGCTGTCTGCCGTCTCAGTGGGGTCGCATTATAGGGAGATCCGAAAACAGATCAACCCTTTTTTGAAGAAAACATGAAATAAATGACTGTTCGCTGCATATTTGAACGATAGGTGCTAAAAACACAACATAACTATCAATTCATTAACAATAAACGCGGTATTTAAGCGTTTAACTGTCAGATCGCCCTTAAATATGTGAAAGCTAACAACCCGAATGATCATCATGATCACAAATAATAGAGTAACCGCTGTGGATCTTATGTCTTTAGCTTGATCCGACAGAACATCAGTCTCTGTACTTATACGATCTGCTAATGCTTTTATAGCTATAGTTGAATTTCATCATTCGACTATGAGAATTAACTCGCTTTAACTATTCGTGCGAGTTCTGCTAAGTTTTAAACAAAATAAAGCCCCGCTTTTGCGAGGCTCTTACTTATGCTACACCGTATTGATCTCGGTATGCTTTTACTGCCGCTAAATGCTCATCCATGGTTCCTTGATTTTCAAGGTAACTGATTAGATCAGCCAATTTAACAATAGAAGTTACTTGAGTATTAAAGTCACGCTCTACTTCTTGTATAGCTGAAAGCTCGGCTTTACCTTTTTCTTGGCGATCAAGTGCGATTAAAACACCACTTAAATCTGCGCCATTGTCAGCAATAATTTCCATAGATTCGCGAATTGCAGTACCTGCAGTGATCACATCATCAACTAACATGATCTTACCTTTAAGATCCGAACCTACTAAGCTGCCACCTTCACCGTGTGCTTTTTTCTCTTTACGGTTAAAGCAGTAAGGCACATCTTTGTTGTAATGATCAGCCAACGCAACAGCGGTTGTTGTTGCAATTGGAATACCTTTATAAGCTGGGCCAAATAATACATCGTATTCAATTGCCGCATCTTCAAGCGCTGCAGCATAAAAGCGACCTAAGCGAGCAAGATCACGACCAGTATTAAACAAACCCGCATTAAAAAAATATGGACTTGTACGGCCAGATTTTAAGGTAAATTCACCAAACTTTAATACCTGCTTTTCTAAAGCAAATTCAATAAACTCTTTTTGATATTCTTTCATCGCTGATTACCTATTTATGCTAGTGCTTGTTTTTGTACATCTATAATTTCACGAATTGAGTGCTTAGCGAGTGTAAGTAGCTCATCAAGTTCATCAAACGAGAAAGGCTCGCCTTCAGCAGTCCCTTGTACTTCAATAATTTTACCTGTTTCGGTTAAAATTACATTCATGTCGATTTCAGCGTCAGAGTCTTCAAGGTATTCTAAATCGCTAATCGCTTGGCCTTTATATATGCCAACTGAAATAGCCGCGATCATATGTTTAAGTGGGTTTGAATTAATCATCCCTTTTGCACGCATGTAAGTAAGTGCATCAACTAATGCGACACATGCACCACTAATTGATGCTGTACGTGTGCCGCCATCGGCTTGAATTACATCACAATCGATAGTAATCGTGTTTTCACCTAACGCTTTCAAATCGATTGCGGCACGCAAAGAACGAGCGATTAAACGTTGAATTTCCATAGTACGACCGCCCTGCTTACCACGCGTTGCTTCACGATTATTACGTGTGTGTGTTGCACGCGGTAACATGCCATATTCTGCGTTAACCCAACCTTTACCTTGGCCTTTCATAAAGCGTGGCACGCCAGCTTCAACTGTCGCGGTACAAAGTACCTTAGTGTTACCAAACTCTACTAATACCGAACCTTCAGCATGTAACGTGTAGTTACGTGTAAATGTAACCGGTCTAATTTGATTAGGTGTTCTTTCGCTTGGACGCATTGACGATCCCCTTAATTCTGAATTTGCCACATTATATGTGGATGTGAATACAGATGCCATGTTGATTTATATTTAAGTGTGTTTAAAAAGTATGCAGCAGGTTAAATTTTCTTTAGAGCTTAAGCAGTGTTACGGTATAATCATTACAATATTGTATTTAAAAATGTAGGAAATCATCCATGATCCACAGTATGACAGCTTATGCGCGTCGCGAAATTAAAGGCGAATGGGGCACTGGCACGTGGGAAGTTCGTTCAGTGAACCAACGTTACCTTGAAACATTTATTCGTGCACCAGAGCAATTTCGTGGCATGGAGCCCGTTATTCGCGAGCGTCTGCGTAAGCACTTACAGCGTGGTAAGGTAGAAGTTTTCTTAAAATTTGTCGCAAACCCTGCACATGTTGGTGAATTATCAATTAATCAATCTCTGGCTGAGCAGTTAATTAATAGTGCTAAGTGGGTTCAAGAACAAAGCAGTGGTGACATTAACCCTGTTGATATTTTACGTTGGCCTGGCGTTATGGAAGCACAAGAAATTGATATGGATAGTGTAAATACGGCTCTTATTAGTGGTCTTGACCAAGTAATTGAAGACTTTAAATCTGCGCGTGGCGATGAAGGTGCAAACCTTGAAGAAATGATAACAACACGATTAACCGCCATTTTAGAGCAAGTTGATATTGTTGAAGCACATATGCCAGAAATTACTAAGTGGCAACGTGAAAAGTTAGTACAAAAGCTTGAAGATTTAACAACAAATATTGATGAGTCACGCCTTGAGCAAGAACTGATTTATCTTGCACAAAAGCAAGATGTTGCCGAAGAGCTAGACCGTTTAAAGTCGCACGTTAAAGAAACTCGCAAAATCCTGAGTAAAGGTGGTGCTTGTGGTCGTCGTTTAGATTTTATGATGCAAGAGTTTAATCGTGAAGCAAACACGTTAGCATCTAAATCTATCAATAGTGACATCACCAACGCAGCTGTAGAGCTAAAAGTCCTGATTGAGCAAATGCGTGAGCAGATCCAAAACATTGAATAAGGTTTTTCCTTGTTCCAACATGTTTATAAACCATTAAAAAACCTAGCCTTTGCTAGGTTTTTTGTTTTCAATCGTTCATAATGGTTACATATTGTATTAATTAAAGTGGTTACCACAATGGTTACCAAATGCATTTTGGCAACCACTAGAGATGAGAATATATGAACGTTAAAGAAATAAAAGCAAATATAAAAAATTGCGCAACTCTCAGGTTCAATGTTGGTGATGGGTTATATATAAAACCAAACAAGTCAAAAAGTGGGGGCGCTTGGGAACTTCGCTATACCCCCCTGTGTCAGGATAGTTGTCGCCTCTAACATTTAGCAGAGGCAAATAAAATGAGACGTCAATTTACACAAGAATTTAAAGTTCAAGCTGTTGAAAAAGCATTATCTCAATGTGATGATGTTCGCTTAGAAGATATTGCAGATGACTTAGGTGTCGGTTATTCAACGTTACAACGTTGGATAGCACTCGCAAAAAAACATCAACTTGAAACACACCAGACGGG
>NZ_JBEOOG010000139.1:0-3929 GCF_040308965.1 Pseudoalteromonas sp. MER144-MNA-CIBAN-0113 | reverse complement strand
GACCAAGGTGATTATTATGCCTTGATCTGATCACTACATATTCTATAAGTTCAATTTATAATGATCTTGCCGTGGTATTAGTGGTGCAATTCAGCATTTAGCAGGCATGAAAGACTCAAAAATTATTGTGGCCATAAATAAAGACCCAGATGCGCCTATTTTCCAAGTGGCTGATTACGGTTTAGTTGCTGATTTATTTGATGTATTACCTGAACTTGAACAAGCTTTATAAAGTTTAATAACCACAGCATTAATAAAGTTAAATATTCTGATTTAAAGCCGCCGTTTCATTCTTGATTCTGCGGCTTTTTTAATTCAATAACGCCACTTATCTAAATTACTTGCGCTTGGCTTTTTTTTATAACAAAATGACAGCGTTGTCATTTGTAGTCATACAAATTATTAAATAGGAGCCAAAATGACAAGGTATAAAGCGCTTGATGCTATGCGGGGGTTAACCATCGCATTAATGATACTGGTAAATACACCGGGTTCGTGGTCCCACGTGTATGCACCTTTACTTCATGCCGATTGGCATGGGTGTACACCAACGGATGTAATTTTTCCGTTTTGCATGTTTATTATTGGCTCTGCGATGTTTTTTTCATTTAAAAAAACCAACAGCACAGCTAATGCAAGCCAAGTGTTACGGCTGATAAAACGAGGAGCAATTATTTTTGCTATTGGCTTAGCGTTAAATATTTATCCCTTTACCACGAGCATTGAAAACTTAAGAATACTGGGCGTATTACAGCGAATAGGCATTGCCTATATTTTAGCGTCTATCTGTGTATTGTTACTCAACAGGCGAGGGGTGATCAGCTTATCGGTTGTTATTTTAATTGCATATTGGTTACTGCTTTTAAGTGTTGGTTCTAATAATGCCTATACACTAGAGAACAACCTGGTTAGATCGGTTGATATAGCGGTATTAGGTGAATCGCATTTGTGGCAAGGTAAAGGATTAGCGTTTGATCCAGAAGGGCTTTTGAGCACCTTACCAAGTGTAGTAAGTGTTTTATTTGGCTTTGAGGTTACCCGTTTACTTACCAGCTCTAGCAGTCAATGGACAAGTATTAAGCGTTTGTTGGTCATTGGGGTTGTTGGTATCGCTTTAGGGCAATTAGGCTCGCTGATTATGCCAATAAATAAATCGCTTTGGACCAGTACCTTCGTTATTTACACCTCAGGGATTGCCTGTATTGTACTGGCCTTTTTTGTGTGGCTTTGCGACATAGTAAAACCCGAACGTCTTGTTAATCCATTAATTGTGTATGGCTCGAATCCGTTGTTTATTTATGTGTTATCGGGTGTGTGGGTACTGAGCTATTCACTGGTTAATATTGGCGAGCTAAACTTGGGGGATTGGATGTATCAGCAACTCGCTTTAGTTATGAGCACTAAATTGGCATCGTTCACCTTTGCTTTATTACATGTTATTGGCTTTTGGTTAATTTCAAATATGCTTTATAAGCGAAAGATATTTATAAAGATTTAGGACAATAAAAAACCAACCCGTAGGTTGGTTTTTTTATTTAACGTTACTAAGCGTGGCTTAGTACGTTGCGCTGCCTTTAGTACGAGGGAATGCAATTACATCACGTACGTTACCCATACCGGTAACATAAGCAACTAAGCGCTCAAACCCTAAACCAAAGCCAGAGTGTGGCACGCTACCGTATTTACGTAGGTCGCGGTACCAGCTGTAGTCTTCTTTGTTTAAGCCCATTTCTTCAAGGCGTGCATCTAATACATCAAGACGCTCTTCACGTTGTGAACCACCAATGATCTCACCAATGCCAGGTGCTACTACGTCCATAGCCGCAACAGTTTTGCCGTCTTCGTTTTGACGCATGTAAAATGCTTTAATATCGCGCGGGTAGTTTTTAATAACAACCGGTGCTTTAAAGTGTTCTTCTGCTAGGTAACGCTCGTGCTCAGACTGTAAATCTACACCCCATTCAACAGCGTACTCAAATTTCTTGCCACACGCTTTTAGAATTTCTACAGCGTCTGTGTAATCAACTTGTGCGAAGTCTTTTTCAACAAATTCTTCTAAACGGCTAATGGCTGTTTTTTCGATACGTTGAGCAAAAAACTCCATGTCGTCACGGCGTTCTTCAAGTACGGCTTTAAACACGTACTTAAGCATGTTTTCAGCCAATTTTGCGATATCTTCTAAATCAGCAAACGCAACTTCTGGCTCTACCATCCAAAATTCAGCTAAGTGGCGAGATGTATTTGAATTCTCTGCACGGAACGTAGGACCAAAGGTGTAAATTTTTGACATAGCTGATGCATATGTTTCACCGTTTAGCTGGCCAGATACCGTTAGGAATGCTTCTTTACCAAAAAAGTCTTCGCTGTAATCAATTTCGCCTTTATCTGTCATTGGCAGGTTTTGCATATCAAGGGTTGATACGCGAAACATTTCACCTGCGCCTTCACAGTCACTGGCTGTGATGATTGGTGTGCTGATCCAGTAAAAACCTTGCTCATGGTAAAAACGATGAATCGCTTGCGCTAAACAGTTACGTACACGCGTTACTGCGCCAATCATGTTGGTGCGCGGGCGAAGGTGAGCGTGCTCACGTAAATACTCAATGCTGTGGCGCTTAGCCGACATTGGGTAAGTATCTGGATTTTTAACCCAACCTAACACAGTCACTGAGTTAGCTTGAATTTCGAAAGATTGCCCTTGTCCTGCTGATTGTACTAATACACCGGTAACCGACACAGAACAGCCTGCTGTTAAGCTTGTAACTTCATCATAATTATTCAGTGAATTAGGAACTACCGCTTGAATAGGATCAAAACACGAACCGTCATGAACGGCTAAAAATGATATTCCTGCTTTTGAATCGCGGCGTGTACGGATCCAGCCTTTAATGGTTACTTGGCTGTCTACCGCAACATTGCCTTTTAATAGCTCTGAAATCGCTAAATGGCTCATCTTCACTCCAATGATATAAGTTGCCTAACTATATAAATTAACTGTGCGTTACTCATGCATTTATGTATGTAAGGTCACTGCACTTGAACCTTGTATAATACCTAGTAAAGTAAAATAAAAAAACTGTTGTGGGCAACTCTTTAAAAGTTTTTAGTCATGCGCGGTTTTTTTAACCAATTTTTAGTGTTAAATGGCTACTATTACCATTTGTTACTCTGAAAATTCATCAATTTGTGGCATTATTAGTAATCAAACCGAATTAACGTTTACCATTAATAAAAAATGGATGCTATGAAACAAGTTTTTATTTTACGAGGACTGCCAGGCAGTGGTAAGTCATATTATGCGCAAAATCTCGCTGACGAATTATCGGGCGCAGATGAAAGCAATTATTTTATTTGCTCAACAGATGATTACTTTGTAAACGAGCAGGGTGAGTATCATTTTGATAAGTTTAAATTATCGCAATACCACAACCTAAACCTAGCACGTTTTATTAACGCGTTAGCACAAGGTATTGAACTGGTTATTGTTGATAACACTAACATTAAAAAATGGGAATTCATTGCCTATTCGCAAGCAGCGATAGCTTTAGGGTATCAAGTAAAAGAAGTGATTGTTGGTGAAGTAAAAGACAAATCAATGCAGCACTTATATGCCAAGCGCAACAGCCATAACATACCGCTTAAAACCATTAGTAAAATGGCCTACATGTTTGAGTGGTAATTATTAAATGTTAGCTAATACGTCTATATCAGCGTGGGTAATGGCATCTAAATGAGCGGTGATTTTTTCACTGCTCCAATCCCACCATGTAATCGCTAAAAGTTGATTGATAGTTGTTTCATTAAAACGCTTTTTTATTACTTTTGCAGGATTACCGCCTACAATGCTATAGGCCTGTCTCTTATACACAAGTCTTTGAATATCGATAAATCTGTGATCTAATCGATCATCATCACTCATAGATTTATCG
>NZ_JBEOOG010000138.1:0-3975 GCF_040308965.1 Pseudoalteromonas sp. MER144-MNA-CIBAN-0113 | reverse complement strand
ATACCTCCAGTAGAAACTGACGGTATTTTCAATTAATTAAATCCACTCTGCTAGGTGTCGTTGCTCGGACGCTTACCAAACATTAACGGCAACCCTCGAATTGTTAAGCGATTACTCAATCAAGTGAAGATGAGAAAGAAAACCGCTCACCGTCGAGGAATGCAGCTAGATGAAAAAACAATCATTAAACTGGTGATTTTTGAGAGGTGCTTAGGCACTCAGGCTACCAACAAGCTTTATGAATTAATTGATAAGGAAAACGGATATCCAAAAGTATTAGCAGATCTCGAAAACCCAGAGGTTGAATTTGACGAAATAAAGTTACCTGAAGAGTGGAAGCTAGACCTAGCTTTTATTGATAAATGGTCAAAATTACCTCCAATGTTTACTGAAATGGATTTGACTCCAGCGGCATATCTGAGTCGAGAAAGCATTCCCATGGGCGCTGTAAATGCGGTAATGTCGGGAGCTGCTCAAAAACTTGTAGAAGAATTAATGAAGCAAAAGGTTAGAGTCAGTGGCGTTAACTCTACTGCAATTACCACAACTCCGAAGGAAGAGTACTTGTCAGTTATGGATGGTTTGATTGAAAACTTTAAGTTGATTGGTGATTGGACCGAAAGACCAACAGGCATCTATGGAGCCGTGCTACTTGCCAAGCAGGATGATAAATGTTGTTTAAATCTTCTTACATTCTTAAAAAGCTTGCCCCGACAAAGGTGGCTTAATCCAATTTTAAAAGAACTAGAGGGAACTAAGTAATATGGGTACTTCAGCGTCGTCAACGGGACCGAATAATAAAAGTCCACTCATTCCATCGTGGGCTGAGCAAGGAGAACCCGTCACGATAGAACCTGCATCAGGTACTGATGGGGATGGTCAAACAGGCTCTGACAGTAGTCAAGCAAATGATCAGAATGACAATAGTAACGATATTGACAATGACAAGGTTCAACAAGAAATCGGTAGCTCTCCAACAGCAACACCGCCCCCAAATAGGTTTGCTAGTGCAAGAAGAGCATTTGGTAAGTACGCTCAAAAAGGTGGATCAACTTCGGATCTAAGGCGTTCATTAAAAAGTTACTCTAGAAAAGGCTCTGGCGGAGGTAAAAGCACCAGTCGGAGACTAGCAAGTGGCATAACTGCTGGTTCTGGATTGCTTGGTGTCATGCGTGGCGACACCGTAACGATTAATCATCAAAGCTTGTCATTAGGTGATTTAACTGGACTATCGACTGACCAAGCAATTGACAAAATTGCTAGTCATTTAGCACCTAAAAATGCCGATTCGGATGCTGTTAGAGTTGCGTTAGATTACGCGTTAGAAGAAGCATTACCCGATACTGAAGAATTTGATCCTAACAGTTTTACCGACGAAGTTATTCAAGAAGCCATAGGCTGTTATTTAACAGATCTTATATTTCAAGATGTTGTAGAAGGAATGGGCAGCGCTTGGTTTCACGTTGAACCTGCAAGCAAGCATCATCAAATGGAAGTTGAATTAAGGGAATTAATAAAAGTGATAACACAAGAGCAGTTAGACAAAATAACTAATGGCAACCCCAGCACTATCAGTAAGGACAATATTACTAAAATTCAAGCCGATGCAATTGCAATGACAGTGGATGAATGGGAGAGCTTTGATGACTAATTTTTATTTTAATCATGATCCAGCTAACTTGCCTGACTTTTCAGATGATTGTCATCCTGTCCAGATGTTCCATACGCATCAAAATGACATCACTAAGCACAGCTTAGTGTCAAAACAACTACTACAAACAGTTCGTGATTTGGGATTGCATGTAGATGCTGATGCAATAGATCTGATAACAATTGCAACCGCTGTTACCGCCGCTGATACATTTGAATTGAGGGATAATGCAGAAAATGCTTGGGCTAGAAAAATGCATTTACATGTTCCTGTTACCGATGAGGATATGTGGAATTTTGTTGAGCCTGAACTAAGTTCTTTGCTCAACTTTCTAACGGGCGATCAATGGCTGTTTACTTTTGAAAAAACAACTATGCCGATGCCGACTCCTAAAACAAGTGAGCAAGCGAAAGCGAAAGCAAAAGCAAAATCATTAATTGGACTCAACTCTGTTTGCCTTTTTTCTGGTGGTCTTGATAGCGCAGTTGGTGCAATTGATATTTTGAACGGAGAATCAGATTTAAAGCCTCTCTTGGTTAGTCACGCTTATCGTGGTGATGGCGCTAAGCAAGAAGACATTAAGCAATTATTATCCCCGCCATTCGGCGAATTGTCCTATTCAATGTCTCCCCATATTATTAAGCACTTAGAAGGTAAAACTGACATTAGTATGAGGGGAAGAAGCTTTAACTTCCTAGCTATGGCGGTACTTGGTATATCAGCCTTAAGAAATGCTAATTGCGATAGCAGTATTGAAACTATTGTCGTCCCAGAGAATGGCTATATTTCTATAAATCCGCCGCTTACCAGAAGACGGATTGGTAGCCATAGCACTAGAACTACTCATCCTAATTTTCTAAGCAGGCTTGAATCTTTGCTTAGAGACACTGGGTTTCATGTCAAAATTGTAAACCCCTATCAATTCAAAACTAAAGGTGAAATGTTAGCGGAATGTGTTGATCAAGACGCAATTAGAAAAGCAGTTCCCCTAAGTGTTTCATGCAGTCATTGGCACAGAGAACATAAACAGTGTGGGCATTGTGTACCTTGCCTTATTCGAAGAGCGTCAGTTTTTCATGCTGGTTTTACACAAGATGCGCTATACAAGACAAAGCGGTTGAGAGATCTTATCAAAGAAAAAGATACTCGCGATGATCTCCAAGCGGTTCAAACTGCCATTATTAGATTGAAACAATCCGATAACTATCGTTCTTGGCTTCGAAGTTCAGGGCCAATACCACAAGAAAAAGATATACGAGAAAAATTAGAATCAACTATTAAGCGAGGATTGGCAGAGGTTGAATTATTTCTCCAAGCGGATAAATCGTCATGATGGATCTTCATTGCCACGTTGATTTATATCCAGATCATCAAGAGGTATTGAACGACATAAAAAGCAGTAATTATTACGTGCTATCAGTAACTACGGTGCCTTCAGCTTTTGAAGGTACTGTCCAGTTAACAAGTGGCATAAAACACTGCAAAACGGCTTTGGGGCTTCACCCTCAACTTGCTCATCTAAGAAAAAATGAATTAGCACTATTCGATAAGCTAGTTGATAGAACTAGATATATTGGAGAAATTGGACTGGATGGCTCAAAAGGTTACGCTGATTACTTTGATGATCAATTAGAGGTTTTCACGCATATTCTAAAAAAATGTGAAGGCTTTGATGACAAAATACTAACTATCCATAGTCTCAACGCGACTGGTGAGGTACTTCTGAAACTTAGGCAGCACCCTGAGGCTGGCATTCCCATTCTTCATTGGTTTTTGGGTACTAAGAAACAAGTTCTAGAAGCCGTCGAGCTAGGTTGTTTCTTTTCTATTGGCCCAGCCATGCTAACTTCAGCCAGAGCTAAAAAAGTAATATCTTGGATACCTCAAGATAGGATTTTACTCGAAACTGATGGACCTTTCGCCAAAGTGGCGGGGAGTATTCTGTTTCCTTCAAATGTTGATACTGTTACTGAATTTCTGTCAGAAATTTGGTGTAAAAATAAGATTTCGGTAATAGAGCAATTGTCAGTAAACCTTAGGTGTTTAACATCAGGCAATGCACAATTGACACGATCTCTATGAATCTCACATCTTAGGCTCTCTTAACTCTCGTAATGATGTCGCTACCAGTCATATGTTCTTCGAATCTATTAACAGCACGCTCCATAGCCGAAAGGCCAGCATATAAAGTTTCATTATCCTTAAGCAGGTCGTCATGGTGTAGTGGTCAACTAATTTTGGCCACAGTTTTAGAATCTTGATATCTAATCTCAGATTCATTCGGCGCTAAACCAGCATTATAATGATGTGGTCTAACATTATTG
>NZ_JBEOOG010000137.1:0-3999 GCF_040308965.1 Pseudoalteromonas sp. MER144-MNA-CIBAN-0113 | reverse complement strand
CGCTTTCCTATTTTTTTGTCAACACTTAATTTTGTTAAACTTGAAAGTTTTCGAAACTAAGTTTTACTCAACTCACTTACCGTTTGTTCAGCGCTTTTCATTGCTGCCTGCCGGGTCAGTGGATGCGCATTATAGGGATATTCTGGAGAGGGTCAATGCTTTATTTCAGTTTTATTAAATTAATTTCAATTTAGTACAATAACCATACAAACAAAGGGCTACAGGGCTGTTTTTGATTAAAAAGCATTCACATAAGGCATGATTATTGACAGGGGAGGAAGTAAAAGCGATTTATAGATAACCGCTACATCGCTTTTACTTAAAACTTTACTAATTACTGAGTTGTTATTTCCCATACGGCAATTGAGCCTGAGATTTCATTACCGATTATAAGCAGTGCTTCGTTTGTTGCACTTTGCGCTGCAGAAACAAATGTCATTCCTTCAGGAGCGAGATCGCCACTTATATCTGCACTTGGTTCTAAACCACGATTATAAAAGTAGTCTTGAAATTTCACATCATAAGGGTTAGTTATATCAAACACCATTATTGTGCCCATACGCTCTAAACCAACAAAAGCAAATAACCTATCGCCAACCTCACCTAATATTAGCGCTTCGGGTTCTGCCCCTTTATCATCTGAGCGTGTATCGCCTTTATTTTCATCTTCGTTATTATTGAATGCATTGCCATGAACAGAAGCGGTTACTCGTGCAATTTGATCGCCTGAGTCAAACACCACCAGCCCATTGCTATCCCAAATGGTAAATGAACGTGCGCCATAGGCATAAAGAGATTCGTATTGGCCATCGTTATTTTTATCACCTTTTACCGTGGTGACTTTCAAGCGACCAATGTCGTTATCATCGTTATTTAAGTAATCGAAGTTAGCTGCGAGAGCTAGATCTTCTACGCGGCTTTCATCTATATATGCCAAACACCCATCTTTAGCGTCATAATCAAGGCCGCCCTGAGCGATGCAATCAGCTTCATCGCTTGCATCAAAAAAGTATTCGCGTGCATCACCCTCGTTGGCAGATACAATAAAGTTGGCTCCTTTCCAACTAAAACTTGCAATTGTATCTGGCTGATACATGCCATATAAACCAGGGTATGATTTAAAGTTAACACCGCCGTCTTTGTCTGAAGCGTCAAATTGTAAGTTTGACCAATCTTTAAAACCGAGTCCTTTTAGCTCAAGGGAATTATCTTCAAGGTTGATGATGGCTAGAGCGTTATTTTCTTGAATAGAGACATAAGCGTATTTATTATCCTTGGAAATACTCACATATTCTGGCTCTAAATCCATCGCAACCGTGGTATTTATTAAATTACCATTAATAGTACGCCCAGTAGGATTGGCAAACACTAAGCCCTGCGCTTCTAATTCAGCTTGCTTATTATTGTAAGCTTGAAAGTTTATGCTCAAAGCATTATCGGCAATAGTGCCGTTAGTGATATCGATAATGCTAATAGTGCCTTCGGGATCGATACTGTAGTCGCCATTAGGTTCACCTTCATTAGCAACCACTACTTTTGCACCATCATGACTAAATGCCACCATGTCGGGTAGGGCACCTACTGTTACATTTTTAATAAATACTGGTGTATCTCCGCTAATATTGTAAAACGCTATTTGGCCAGCTTCGCCCACGCTTGTAGCAGCCATTGCTACCGCTAATAATTGGTTATTCGCATCGATAGCTATGCTGTTTGCATCGCCAGGCGTATTTTCATTTAGTGAGAGCGTAATGGCAGAGGCTAAGTTGGTCGCGGTTACAATACCTTCGTTATCTTTTACTAATGCCGCAGTGTCGAACGTATCGGCAGGAATGATATTCACAACAGCTTCATCACCAGAGCTATTAATGGCATAAATCCATTTTTTAGAGGCTTGGTAGGCGACTATTTCAGCTGCCCCTTCCGGGCTTTGTGCATTGAGTACTGCGCGGCCAATAAGATTGATATTTAAAGCTGAATTTGCATTAGTGCCGTTTTCACCATTACTACCCGCTGTACCTTGTACACCCTGTGCGCCATTTTGGCCGTCATCATCATCAAGTGAGCAGCCAGTTAATAGTGATAGCAAAGAAAAGGCTATTATTGATTTATTTAACATTATTGTTTTTCTTAGTGTTGTATTTGTTAAATATCAACACACAGGGATGACAACAGTATGGCATTTTTATTTATAGAATATTTAGACAATAAAAAAGCGAGTTATAAAACTCGCTTTTTTGTGGGGGTTAGCTTATTTAATCAGACTGGCCGCTACATATTATTTATATAATCATCGCGCCTTTTTCGAGTTATTTTAATAAACTTTTTTAACTCATCAACGGAAGGCTCAATACCTTGTTGATTTTTCTGTTCAAACCAATCGGTAACATCACTGATTATGACAGAGCCATCTTGTAAGCATAACTCGTCATTTTTTAACCAAACATCGGGACCTCTGAATGATGGACTGGTATACCAATTACAAAAGCTATATCCCTCACGTGTTAATTTAGACTCAATGTAAAAGCTATTAACAATAGATAAAATTATATATAAAGGTATTGCGCGCAGCATAAGCTTTACCATTAACCTTACTGTTTTTTCATTGCGGAAATTCAATACTTTTTGTAAACCTGCCATTGTCATTAAAACAGGAAATGGAGCCATTACTATTATCGGAGCCAACAAGCCGCTTTCTCGAATATAATAAAGCGACTCATCAAAATAAACATTTTCAACAAACCCATAATAAGAGAAATAAAATAAAGCAATTGTAAATAATATAAAAGCAAACAGGCCTATCACAACAGTTAATTTATGCTCGAAGCTTTGTTCTGTAAAACGTTCTTCGGATTTTTCCCATTCTAAAATAGACATTGTTTATAGCTCATTTTTATTACTATTTAGATTTATAGATGGCAACCCAAATAAAGAATTAAAAAAGGCATAGGGATCTTCAGAAAAACCCTTTTTCAGCTTTTTATTTATATTAATTATTCCAGAGTTAATGTCGCTTTCAATTTTTCTCAGCTTAAATGCGATAGCATCTACGATTGGGTCTGTTGAAAAAACCATTGTGAGAACAGTAAAAGCGAGCCCTACACTAACAACAATAATAAGGGGGATTACTGCACTGGTAACAATAACAGCCCCAGCAAAAGCCGTTGCAATATGCGTTACAGCCACTGTCGTAGCTATAGCTGCTCCAACCACGGCCATGTCTACTGCTATACCAGCAACTAAGTCATGCCATGTTTTTTGATCATTTAAAAGGAAGTCTACCGCATGAAACGTTACTGAAATTACCAGAGTGAGCACAAAACCGCCTCTCATCGCTTTTGCAGCTTCTAATTTACCGACTCCTATAGTAAAAAGTTTGGGGTTACTTGCTAAATAACGAGTACCAGTTAAATGAGCTCTGATACCAGGATAAGAAGTTATTATAATAGCGGGAGAGCCGTTATAAACTTTAATTTTAAACTTACCGAAAACATTACCTTGACGCTGCATTACAGTCGCTATAATGGCTAATGCCTTCATATCATCAAATAAAGGGTAGAGCCCTCCTCCAGTTTTTAATGAGTCTTTAATTCGTTTCCATTTACTTGATAGTGAGTTGTGCTTTTCCAGTAAATCATCAAGCCAATCAACTACTTCAGAACGAGATTTACCTTCTTTCATTTTTACAGAAATAATATAATCAACAAACTCTGCTGAGTTCATTTGAATTAGAGTATGATTATTACCTGATAGAATACTTTTTATTTGGCTTTGGCGTTGTCTTTCAACGATTGCCCGGCGAGCATAAGCTGACATGTAACACTTCCTTGAGTTATATTTTAATCCATTATCTAATAGTCTAATTAATTAAGAATATTTAGGCAATAAAAAAGCGAGTTATAAAACTCGCTTTAAATATTTAATCACGGCTAGCGCATTTTAATCCCAGATTCTAACAGGGTTGAGCGATAATCATCGTCTAGCCCTGCCATTTTCTTT
>NZ_JBEOOG010000136.1:0-4054 GCF_040308965.1 Pseudoalteromonas sp. MER144-MNA-CIBAN-0113 | reverse complement strand
GTCGAATGATCGGATCATGGAACGAGCATTTAGTTCCTTTAAATTAGTAATTTCTTATCCGAAGCTCAGGTTAACTATGCCTTAAACCATGAGCCTTGGCTTAAAGCCAGCAAACAAAAACAAGCATCAATTGAAGCAAAAAGTATTGCCGCAGGTACCTTACCTGATCCGGTACTCACGCTAGGACTAATGAACCTACCAACCAATGGTTATGCTTTTGATCAAGAAAATATGACCCAATTTAAAGTAGGAATTAGCCAGTCGTTAAGCCGGGGCGATAGTTTAGCATTGCAGCAAAAGGCACTGTCTCAGTCGGCTGCGGCAGAGCCTTGGCTCCGTAAAGATAGACTCGCGCAGGTAAAAACCACAGTGACCGAGTCATGGCTCAATGCTTACAGAGCGCAGCGAACTATTGCGCTTATTGAGCAGGACAAAGCGTTGTTTACTCAGTTAATCGATATTACCGAATCAAGTTATGTAAGCTCGGTGGGTAAAACACGCCAACAAGATATTATTCGTGCGCAATTAGAGCTAATCCGCCTTGAAGATAAACTAATGCAACTTGATCAACAGCTACAAGGTGCTAAAAAGCGGTTAACACAATGGTTGCCCATCGACATGCTAAGCCAGCCTGTTGGTGAGGACTTTTCACAGGTTTCAGCGTTAAAAAACTACACGGAATTAGAGTTTCAGCAATTAATGGCATTGCTATTAAAGCACCCCGCTATTATGGCGATTGATAATGCAATAGAGGCAAAGCAAACTCAAATCAGTGTGGCTGAGCAAGGCTATAAACCGCAAATTGGTGTGAATATGGGATATGGTTATCGCGATGATATGCCAATGGGGGGCTCGCGAGCCGACCTTTTCTCTGTTGGAGTGAGTATAGATTTACCGCTATTTACCGATAATCGCCAAGACCAACTCGTTAATGCCGCTGTTGCTGATAGCGAAGAGGCAAAAACACAAAAATTAATTGCCCTTAAAAAGCTAAAAGGAATGTACTTTAAGGAAGTCAGCCAACTAACACGATTAAGTCAGCGAGCAGCGCTCTATAAAACTAAATTATTGCCGCAAATGGCCGAGCAATCCCAAGCTACCCTTAATGCCTACACCCGCGATGATGGTAATTTTTCGGATGTGATGCAAGCGCGGATCAGCGAATTAAATGCCAAAATAGACGCACTTAATATTCACGTTGATCAAAAAATTATTATTGCACGGTTAAATTATTACGCCAGTGCTGATGACGCCAGCTTAAAGAACTTAACACAACAGGAGCTAACCTATGAATACTAATTTAAAATTGTCATTGGTGGCTATATGCAGTGCATCGCTGACGGCCGGGGTGTTATTGAGCTTGCCAGCTGAGCACACTATGCCAAGCAATGACAAAACCAGTAGTAAAAAAGAGCCGCTTTATTGGGTGGCACCAATGGACAGTAATTATCGTCGTGATGAACCGGGTTTATCACCTATGGGTATGGATTTAGTGCCTGTTTATGAAGAGTCAGACAGTGATGTAAATGAAGGCCCCGGCAGTGTTAAAATTTCACCTACCGTGATCAATAACTTAGGTGTACGCACGGCACCGGTGGAGTTTGCAGCGCTGGAAAATGAAGTCAACACGGTAGGCTATGTACAGTATAACCAAGACCAGCTCATTCATATTCATCCGCGGGTAGAGGGCTGGGTAGAGACATTATATGTGAAGGCAGCAGGCGATCAGGTTAAACAAGATGAGCCACTTTATACCTTGTATTCACCGCAATTAGTCAATGCCCAAGAAGAGTTTGTTTTAGCGTTAAAGCGCAATAATCCGGTGTTAATTCGGGCGGCTAAAGCACGTTTAAAATCGCTTAATGTGTCTGAGGGTTTTATTTCACGCTTACAAAAAAGTCAGCAAGTGCTACAAAATATTACTTTTTATTCTCGCCAAGGTGGCGTTGTTGATGAGCTTAATATTCGTGAAGGGTTTTACGTTAAACCAGATACATCAATGATGAGTATTGCTCAGCTTGACGAAGTGTGGGTTGAGGCTGAGGTATTTGAACGCCAAGCAGAACTTATTCGTGTTGGCTTACCGGTAACCATGACACTCGATTATTTAAGTGGTCAAAGTTGGCAAGGGCAAGTGGATTATATTTACCCTACTTTAGATGCTAAAAATCGTACTTTAAGAGTACGTTTGCGCTTTGATAACCAAGGCCATCAGTTAAAGCCTAATATGTTTGCGCAAGTCAGTATTCATAGCCAAAAAGCTGAAAAGCAGTTAATTGTGCCTAAAGAAGCGGTTATTCGCACTGGTAGCCAAAACCGCATTGTAATTGCGCTTGGGGAGGGGCGTTTTAAATCGGTTGAAGTAACCTTAGGGCGAAGTGATGCGGCTAATACCGAAATTTTATCAGGTGTTATGGCTGAAGATGAAGTGGTTACTTCTGCGCAGTTTTTAATTGATTCAGAGTCGAGTAAAAGCTCTGACTTTAAGCGTATGCAAGCCCCTTCGCACAGCACAATGGCAATGAGTGATAGTGCCCCAAGTATGGCTACTGTGAATGGGGTTATCAACAGCATTGACCCTAACACGCGGGTTATGAATATTAGCCGTGAGGCGATTGAAAAGTGGGGGCGCGGACCTGCAACTATGGACTTTGTGTTAGCAAAAAATGTAACCATTGAGGCGTTTAAGCTAAATGATGAAGTTACATTTACCTTTAGTATTGAGCAAGGTGAGTTTGTGATCCATACAATGACTTCTGTGCATGCTATGCACAGTCAGCACGAGTAGGAGTGGTTATGATTACTGCAATTATTCGCTGGTCTGTTGTTAATCGTTTTTTTGTACTGTTACTGACCGCAATACTTATTGGTGGCGGCTTGTATGCTGTAAAAAACACCCCAGTAGATGCCTTACCCGATTTATCTGATGTACAGGTTATTGTTAAAACATCTTACCCTGGGCAAGCGCCGCAAGTAGTGCAAGATCAGGTCACATTTCCTATAACCACGGCGATGTTATCGGTACCAGGGGCGCAAACAGTACGCGGTTTTTCGTTTTTTGGTGACTCCTACGTGTACGTTATTTTTGACGAAGACACCGATTTATATTGGGCGCGAAGTCGTGTTCAAGAATATTTAAGTCAAGTATCTGCGCGTTTACCCAATACGGCAATTGCAGAGCTAGGCCCGGATGCCACAGGAGTTGGCTGGGTGTATTTATATGCACTCACTGATACCACAGGTAAGCATGACATCAGCCAATTACGCAGTTTACAAGATTGGTTTTTAAAATTTGAACTGCAAACTGTACCCGGTGTGTCCGAAGTGGCATCGGTAGGCGGCATGGTCAAACAATACCAAGTAAACGTTCAGCCCGATAAGCTTCGTGCTTATGGTATTCCGCTAAGCCTTATTCAAACTGCCATTAAGCAAGGCAATCAAGAAATGGGTGCATCGGTAGTTGAGATGGCAGAAGCTGAATACATGGTAACCAGTACTGGCTACGTAAAAAGTGTTGCTGATTTAGAAGCCATTCCTTTAGGTATAAACGCTAACGGTACTGCACTACAGTTACGTGATGTTGCTAATGTGCGTTTAGGTCCGCAAATGCGCCGCGGTGTTGCCGAGCTTAACGGCGAAGGCGAGGTGGCAGGTGGCGTAGTGGTTATGCGCTTTGGTGAAAACGCGCAAAAAACCATAGAGCTCGTTAAAGCTAAATTAGAGTCACTTAAAAAAGGGCTACCAGAGGGGGTTGAAATTGTACCTGTGTACGATCGCTCTCACTTAATAAAAGACGCAGTTGATAACCTCACCTCTAAATTAATGGAAGAGCTTATTGTAGTGGCTTTAGTGTGTGTGGTGTTTTTATTTCATATACGCTCATCGCTGGTGGCTATTATTACCTTACCGTTAGGTATACTCACCGCTTTTATTATTATGTATTGGCAAGGGATTAACGCCAATATCATGTCATTAGGCACGGCAAGATCATTATAAATTGAACTTATAGAATATGTAGTGATCAGATCAAGGCATAATAATCACCTTGGTCACG
>NZ_JBEOOG010000135.1:0-4082 GCF_040308965.1 Pseudoalteromonas sp. MER144-MNA-CIBAN-0113 | reverse complement strand
GGCGGGAGTTTACCTCGCGCACTTTCACAACATTTCAAACACCCTGCGCGGCATAAAGCCCCGCCTACCAATAAAACCCCCATGCTAACCTACCCGTAGGCGGGAGTTTACCTCGCGCAGAATTTAGGTATTAAGCAACCCAATTAATTGCCTGCTATATTTACCTATAAAACCACAAGATATCAAAATGAAAAAATCACAAAACCTAAGGAAAGGTCGCATTTCAATACCCAACCACTATTACTGCGTAACCCTGGTCATAAATAACAGACAAAAGCTATTGAGCGATTTAAGTATCAATAGAAAAATAATTTATGAAATTAAGCAACTTGAAGAAGAAGGTGCCTGTAAAAGTATTGCTTTTGTCTTAATGCCAGACCATATACATTGGCTTTTTCAATTAAAAGTAAGCATGCATTTGAGCGCCTTAATTAGGCTATTTAAAGGCCGTTGCACCAAACTTGCCCGAGATCATCACAAAATTAATAAGCTTTGGCAAAGTGATTATTACGATCATATGATCCGAGATGAAAAAGATCTCATTAACTATGCGCGCTATATAGTAGCAAACCCGCTTAGAGCTAATATCGTTGATAACGTTGGCGATTACCCATTTTGGGATTGTATTTATTTGAAATAAAATATAAATACCCGTAGGCCGAAGTTTGTAAATGCAATTGATAATTTGTAGGCGGGAGTTTACCTCGCGCAAGTTCTTTAGGCCTATCTACAAAGATTAAAATGCGCGGCATAAAGCCCCGCCTTGTACAAAACAAGCAATAAGGACCCTCATGAAAATACTTCACCACGGAGCAGTCAATGGCGTAACAGGCTCATGCCACCAGCTGATAATAAACGATCAAAGCTCTTTTCTAATTGATTGTGGATTGTTTCAAGGTGAAGATTCTGTTGATGATCTTAATATTGAATTTAATATAGATACAGTCCGCGCGCTGATCGTCACCCATTGTCACATCGATCATGTTGGCCGAATCCCCTACTTATTAATGGCTGGCTTTAAAGGACCCATATTTACCTCTATTGCATCGGCCAGTTTACTGCCACTAGTGATTGAAGATGCATTAAAAGTGGGCGTCACGCGAGATCAAAAAATAATAGATACCTGCCTAAGGTTACTTAAACAACAAGTTGTATCTGTAGACTTTAAAGCCTGGTTTGAGCTTCCTTGCAAAGGTGAACACAAAGCGAAAGCCCGACTACAACGAGCAGGGCATATTTTAGGCTCGGCTTATGTTGAAATAGATATAAGCATACCAACTCGTAAAGCTAAAAACAGTCATCGGGTCGTATTTTCAGGTGATTTAGGGGCGCCCTATACACCTTTACTATCCGCACCTAAAGCGCCTTATAAAGCCGATACTTTAGTTATTGAGTCAACCTATGGTGATAAAAACCATCAAGGACGAAAGCAACGTACGCAAACCTTAAAAGCCGTGATTGAGCGCGCAGTTGCCGACAACGGTGTCGTGCTTGTGCCTGCATTTAGTATAGGCCGTACACAAGAGCTGTTATACGAACTTGAACAGCTAATTCATGCTTCAACTAAAAACTCACCTTGGCGTACAATACAAGTAATACTCGACTCCCCCATGGCGGCTAACTTTACTCAGCAGTACCGAAAGTTTAAATATCTATGGGATGAAGAAGCAAAACAAAAAGTAGCCAAAGGCCGCCATCCTCTCGACTTTGAAAACCTCACTACAATAAATACCCATAGCGAGCACTTAGCGTTAATAAATTACCTCGCCACACGCCAAACACCTGCCATTATTTTAGCTGCAAGCGGTATGTGCACCGGCGGGCGTATAGTTAATTACCTTGAACGCTTTTTACCTGACAAAACAACCGATGTATTGTTTGTAGGTTACCAAGGGCGCGGAACATTAGGTCGCGATATACAAAAATATGGCCCCCGCAATGGGTATGTTCTTATAAACGATACGCGTATTACAATTAACGCACAGGTCCATACCATTAGCGGTTATAGTGCTCATGCAGATCAGGCAGGTCTCATTAAATTTGTAACCGGTATGCGCCAAAAGCCCCACCATATAAAAATAGTCCACGGCGATGATGACGCTAAAAATGCACTCTCAACAAAATATAGGGAAGTACTGGGGAACGAGGTGAAGGTAGAAATTGGCAAGGGATAGCTTCGAGCTTCGAGCTTCGAGCTTCGAGCTTCGAGCTTCGAGAAATTTAAAAACCTTGCGGTTAATATCGCAAGGTTTTTAAATATCTGTAGCAGCGGGTTCACCCCGCGTCGTTATTAGGTTTTAGGCCCGTCACCCGTAACTCGCAACCCGAGTACAGTATAAAATAGCAACACTTAAGTTGCTAAAAACAACAATAGCAACTAATATGTTTCTATAAATTTAAAAAGCAACTTATTAGTTTCCTTGAATGAACCTTCTACAGCAAATAAAAAACCGTCGTCTTGCTCTAAAAATAAAACAAAATGAAATGCCCATGCGCATTGGTATTTCTAGGCAACAATACCAGCGACTTGAAGCAAAAGGCAATCCCAGATTAGATACGCTAACATTAGTAGCTCAAGGGCTTAATAGTGAAATAATGTTAATACCGAAAGAAAAAATGAGTGTGGTATTAGCAGCCCTCAAAAACAGTGATGGCAACATACCAACCGAACACCAAAAGCCTAATCAAAGCCTACAAAAAATAACTGTATCTGAAGATCCATGGAAAGGATTACTAGAGGATGAGGATGAACATGGAAATTAATGTTTTAAAGTTAACACTGCATGGCCATGTAGTAGGCTTTCTTGCTGGGGGTAAAAATGGCTTAAACATATTCCACTTCGATGAAAGCTTTCGTTTAAATAAAACGAGGCCAACATTTAGCTTAACTACACATCCAAACTTCCCACGAGCTGAAAAAATGATGTCAGAACCTTGGGTAACAAACCAACGCGTTCACCCCATACTATCAAACCTACTACCAGAAGGTTCATTACGCGAACTAATAGCTCAAGGCCTTAAAACTCATGTAGATAATGAGTTTCACACCCTTTCGTACCTCGGAATGGACTTACCAGGTGCTTTAGTTGCTGAACCAATGAAGCCTGAGGATGTTCCAATTAGCCTATTTAATAGTCATGGCCAAGTAACTGCGGTGAATTTTGACAAGTTAAATCAAGAGAATAAATTTTCTTTGGCTGGTGTCCAAATGAAATTTTCTATGAAAGAAAAAGACGGCCGATATAATTTAGCACGTGATAATGTGTTAGGTGATTGGATCATAAAAACCCCCTCAACTAAACATAAAGATGTACCTACTAATGAGTTTACATCCATGACTTTAGCGTCAATGGTAGGTGTGGATATTCCGGATATAAAACTAGTTAATATTGAACAATTAGATAATTTACCTCAAATTAATTTACCTGATGAAAAACTAGCGTTTGCAATAAAGCGATTCGATAGGCAAAGCAATCAACGAATTCACATGGAAGATTTTGCACAAGTACTCGTTAAGTACCCACACGATAAATACAATTCAGGAAACTATGAGCAAATAGCAAGGATCTTATATCAGTTTTCAGAGGATGGACTCGCTGATGTGCAACAGCTAGCAAGACGTTTACTTGCTAATATTCTGCTAGCTAATGGTGACGCTCACCTAAAAAATTGGAGTTTATTATATTCAGACCAAACAACGCCAAGGCTATCACCTGCTTATGATATAGTTACAACCAGTGTTTACATTGCAAATGAGCAACATTTTGCACTCAACCTCGCGAAAACAAAAGCATGGTACGATATCTCTTATAAACATTTTGAATACTGGTCTAAAAAAGCAGACATTCCCTGGCGAGCTATAAAACCTCATTTAGATGATGTAATTAATAAAGCGCGTACACAATGGCCAGATGCGATTAAGAATTTACCAATGAGTAAAGCACATAAACAACAACTTAAAACTCATTGGCAACGCCTTCATGAAGATTTTAGGTTCTAGGGATTAGGTTCGAGGTTCGAGGTTCGAGGTTCGAGGTTCGAGGTTCGAGGTTCGAGGTTCGAGGTTCGAGGTTCGAGGTTCG
>NZ_JBEOOG010000134.1:0-4367 GCF_040308965.1 Pseudoalteromonas sp. MER144-MNA-CIBAN-0113 | reverse complement strand
CGTTCTTGGTCGAAAGATCGGATCTCGGAACAGGCATTTAGTTCAATTTTCTTAAACGAGATTCAGGTTAATTAGCTCAGGAAAAAACGCCAAAAAAAGCCCATCTAGCTCATTGTAATGGCGGGATATATCTTCAGCGGTGCCTGCAAAATTATTAGTGAAGCGAATTCGTTTAGCAATATTATCAAGCGCCCGCCCCACCCCATCAATAGTTTCGTACTCTTTAAACCAATCGTTTTGCGTCATACTCGTTACTACACGTTGCATTCGTGTAGGCATTACAGGTATACGCTTATCCAAAAGCCCATAACTGGTGTGCTTAAAATCAATTAATGATTGGTTATTAAACTGCCGCCAGTGCTGAGTAAGAAAGTGATCAAACACCACATCAACAGCCACACCAGCAAAGCGCCTGCGCTTAGCTGAAAAAAGCTGTTTAGCTTCTTTTACTAAAGGATGTGCGTCAGTAAATTTATCCACTAAATAATGATTATCAAGCGCACTTTTAACGCTTGTAGGTATGTGTGTTAACTGCCGTTGACCACCAAAATCTCCTAGCAAATTCCCAAAGTGAGAATCAGCCGTAGGCTGCGCTAAATAAAGGTGGGCTAAGTAATTCAAGGGTGATCCCAGCAGTTGATCAAAGTAATAAAATAATAACGCAGTTTTGAATAAAATTCATTTTAGAGAAGAACAGTTTCATTAACTTTATTCTTCGAAACTATCCAAGCAATTACAATTGTATTTTATTAATTCAGTAAAGAGTCAGGCCAATTTTGTTATCACTGTTGCTGCATTTTTTCGGTGCTGCATGAGTCATAAAATACCTTGCTTAGCCTTTAATACTAAATGCTATTTTCTATTGTAACCAAGGCTAACCATACACTATGACAACAACTTTTTTAAGTAAGCCACAGCAAGTGGCAATGCAACATGCGCTTATTAGCAGCAAGCTGATAGGAAGTAGTACTGTAAAGAGTGAAAATCCACTATCACAAGCGCAACAAGCCTATAGCGATATCGCCGTAATGCTCTATCGCTTTAATTTACAAAAAATAAAATGGCCCTCTTTTTTAAAAGCAGCCATAAGCGCAGCAAACAACGTATGCCAATGGTTAACCTGTGAACTTGCCAGATGCCAGCAAAGCTATAAAGCCCAACCCGATGAAGCAGTAATCGTTGAACAAAGTGCATTTTTTAGTGGCGTTTTTAGCGAAGAGCTCGCTTATATTGATAGTTTATTAGGGGCTGAAGCATAAACTCTTAAGTTTATTTAAGTAATTAGGGTCGGCTTGGGTCACCCATTAGTTTTTCAGGTTTTTGGCCATGTTTAAATTAAATTTAAATAATAAGAACGCTTGGTTTTTGAATAAAAAGATCAAGAAAGCACAGCAGCCTGCTTGACCGGAACTTTCTAATGGGTGACCAAACCAACTATGCCACTACATCAAGGATGAATTATTTGCAGCAGAGTAAAATTTGAAAATCTATACCCCTCTTTGGCTGCCGACGCCAGTGCGACAAAACCTTGAATAAGGTCTTTAATCTCTAAAAGTGCCTAACATATTCGCGTTATCTGTAATAGTAATCTCAAACACCTATTCAAATAATTCCACGCGCCAGCAAGCTAAACGCCTACAACTAATAACATATACTTTTGCCTTTTAAGCGAGTGAGTATATTTATAAATTGTTGGGTTTCGTTCCCTCGATCCAGCCTATGCAACTTGTGTTGTAAGGCGAAAGTTAAGTGCTTTCATCACTTTAAAAATAGTTTCCCAACGTGGCTTGGTTTTACCGTTTACGGCTTTATATAAGCTTTCACGGTTTAACCCCGTTGCTTTAGCAATATCACTCACGCCATGTTTTTTAACTAATAAGCCAAGTGCTTCAATAAAGGTATTTGGATCATCATCAGCTAAACACTCTTCTAAAAATGTATTAATTTCTTGCTGTGTTTCCATATAGTCAAACGGGTTAAAGTCTGATGTTTGTAGCGCCATAATAATTACTCCAATTCTCTTAAAAGGGCTTTTGCTTTGGTAATGTCTTTACCTTGTGTACCTTTGTGGCCACCATTGAGTAGTAAAATAACTTCACCGCCTCTAATTATGTAATAAACACGATAGCCCTTCCCTACGAAAATTCGCATTTCAGATATGCCACCACCAACAGATTCACTGTCGCCAAAATTACCATTTATGGCACGTGTAATACGTTTAGCTATTGCCATAAAAGCTTGACGGTCTTTGAGCTTTTTAAGCCATTTATCGAACTCGTCGGTTTTCTTAATACGATATTTCATAAAACAACTGTAGCCCAAAAGCTACAGTTGTGCAATTTATTTTAGAGATACCGAATTTTGATTTAACAATCAACGCGTCAGCAAGCTAAACGCCCACTATAAATAACACAAACTCTTGGCTTTTGAGTGAGTATGTATATTTGTGATTGGTTAGGTTTCGCTTCGCTCTACCCAACCTACGTTCATATAATTTATAGCGAATCACCACACACAAAAAAGCCGTTGCATTGCTGCAACGGCTTTCATAATTTCGATAAATCCCCACTCTACAGTGGAACTTACCACCCATTAAAGTTCATGATCAGAGTTATTTAAGTTTGGGAAAATGTAACCTCAAAATGCTCATTTTACTTTACCCAATTTTAAATTATAGATTGGGAATCTATTTGTTAAAAGTGAAGTCCCTATTGTTAGTCATAATTAAAATTTGGGAATATTTAAGCTTTATCATAAACCCTTTGCCTATGCTTTTCATTTTCGCCTGACACAAGCCTCTGAAAATCTTCAAAGGCTTTGTAGTAACTAAAACACCACACTATTCCGGCCATTTTGCTTGGCTTTGTATAAGTTCAAATCAACACGCTTTGCTGCCTGCTCAGCATTCTCATGTGGTGTTATTTCAATAACACCAATGCTTACAGTCGAATTAATGCCTAAGGAAGTATGTTGTTTTTCTGCTATTGAATGCCTGATACGCCCTGCTATCTCTTTTGCATTTTCAAGGGTTTGGTTTTCAAGGACTATCAAAAACTCTTCACCACCAACTCGTCCCACCATATCTGAACAGCGAACTGTACTCACGATCGAATTTACGATAGAAATGATTAGCTCGTCACCAATATCATGGCCGTATTGATCGTTTACAGCTTTAAAGTGGTCAATATCAATGGAAATCAATGAACTTACTCGCTTATTGTGTAAATTCTTTTGCATGACACTTCGTTTCAAATTAATGATAGCCCTGCGATTAGCAATGCCTGTAAGTTCGTCTTTTAAAGCGAGTACTTCAAAGTGCTTTTTTTGACGGGTTTGCTTAAAGCTGTAAATGGCAAATAGGATTAAACATACGCTGGCAATAATGAGTGTTAAGCGCTGCCAAAAAGCCTTACCTTCAGCTACGGTTAGTAACTCTTTTTGCAGAGCTGATGCTTGTTCAAGCCGAGTTATTTCTCGTTTTTGTTGTTCTAGGTCAAAGTTTAGTCTTGCTGATATAAGCGCATTATTAGCAATGTCTTTTTGCTTTTGTTTTATTATCGTTATCAATTGTTGTTGAGCATCGATGTGTAACGAGGAATCATTTGTGACTTCAGCTAGTAATGAGGCAAAGTTAAAGTATCTTTCTTTAAAACTGACTGACCATGAATTTTGCTCAGTTTGTAACTTGTTAAATAAAGTGAGGGCTGCGTTTAGGTTATTACTTTTTAAGTGCCACTGGGCTTGTGTCATGGTTAGCAATACTGTGATCCAGCTACTATCTATTTTTAGTTTATCAACAGCTGTTAAATATGATTTTGCAGCATTGAGTTGATTTTGTTCGGTGTACAGCTCAGCTAACTTTATCAATACGTAAGCATAACCGTCATCGCTTTCGTAAGACCTTACATCGTTCTTAATTGACTGATACAACTCTATAGCTTTAGGGCGATTTCCGCTTTTTTCATAGGCAAAAGCGAGTTGATCGATTACTTTATAATGTTCTTGTTCATTAAATTGTGTTAATTCAGTTGCGGCGCGTTGCAGTTGTTCAATTGCAAGATCAAAGTTAAAAAGGGCTATATGAATATCTGCTATTTCTTTTAGTGCAAGGGCTTGTTCGTAGCTATTTCCAGATTTTTCAAATAGCTGATAGGCTTTTTGCGCTGCATGGAATGCATCCTCATATCTTCCTTGAGCTAAGTAAATGCGATTTAATATAATGTTAGCTGTAGCAATGACGTCTAGCTCTTTTGGGCTTTTAGCGTGTTCAGAGTTTTTGGTTATAGGCTTTCCCGCCGTGTCAGAGTAGTTGTCCTGTCTTCTTTTCACAATAGTTATAGTCAGACGGCGGGTGGTTAGCAGGTTCA
>NZ_JBEOOG010000133.1:0-4372 GCF_040308965.1 Pseudoalteromonas sp. MER144-MNA-CIBAN-0113 | reverse complement strand
TTAAACCCTGAGAAAAAAGAAGAAATGCGGGCGGCATAAAATTTAACTTGAGGCGACAACTAACTTGAAAAACTCCGATACAATAAATGGTAACCGCCGATTTATGACACTTTCAGGGTTAGGTTTTCCTGAAAAATCACTTGCCGAGGCAAGAGCTGAAACAGCCATCATAAAACATCAAATAAAGAGTGGTATCGATCCTTTAGCAGAAAGAGCTCGTCAAAGCGAAGTGGAAATCATCACTATGAATGATTTGTTCAATGATTGGTATAAAGAAAAAAGCAAAAAACTTGAAAACCCAAATATACCGTTTCGCCAATACATTAGAGGAGTTAAGCCTTATATAGGCAAGCTAAGAGTAGAAGATGTTAAGGCAACAGATATCCGAAAAATTATTCAAATAATAAATGATGATGGCCGCCCTTCTATTTCTAATAAAACACTTTACCTTTTTAAGCATCTTTTTGAGCATGCTAATAAACTAGACATTACACAGAGAAATCCAGCATCAGCATTCAAAGAGTCAGATGCTGGAGGTCCTACGAAAAGTCGAGACAGGGCTTTAAGCTTCCAAGAAATTGAAATCACATTAAACGTCTTAAGAGATAACTTAGCAATATTCACTTATGATAACTATTTACTGATTATATTGCTTATCATTTTTGGAAATAGAAAAACCGAGTTAACTAAAGCAAAGTGGAGCGAGTTCGACTTTAGCAAAAATGTCTGGGATTTAGGTATAAGAAATAAAAAAAAGTCAGATATAAAAATCCCATTACCTAAAGAAGTAATGCCAATATTTAAAGAAATAAAAGAAAGGTCCTGTGGTTCTGAGTACTTATTTCCTGCTAGGAAAAAAAGTAAAAGTGGACATATAAGTGACGATACTTTGAATCACGCGTTAGGAAAAATGTTCGGAAGTAAAGTTAGCAAAAAACAATACCCAAATTTACTCGGTGTAGAAGGAGTAAAACACTTTACCCTTCATGATTTAAGAAGAACCTGTCGAAGCTTGTTGGCTGAGCTTGGGTATGAGGGCAACAAAGTAACTAGATACCTCAATCACAGTATTAAGGGGGTTACTGGAATTTATAACCGATATGATTACCTCGAAGAACGGAGAGAAATTGCTAGTACACTAGCTCAAAGAATACTTCCCCTAGCAAAAATCAACTTAATATCTGAGGAGGGGGAAGATGGATAAATACAGTATTTTTCCGCAATGTATAGCGCGGGAGTCGCTAAAAATTCAGTCAAAGCGGCTATTAGTTGATACACAAAAAGTGAGAGAAATCAATAAGAATGATATTGAGTGTGCAAATTATGAAGAAAGCGTGTCCCCTATAGGCTTAGATAAACCAAATTTAATTATATCTTCTATTAATAATTTACCTAAAGACGAATTTGGCCAAGACATTATGTTATTGGAAAAAGAGTCAATTAAACGCAAGGCGATGCTGGTGGAAGACATTCTAAGAGTACTTCCTGATAAGTCTAACGAAGACTACAAATTTTGGCTTAATAAACTAATGCACGAAATGTTTACGCTTGGCTCTCGAGTACAAGAGCATAATGATTTTGTAGAACATATTTATGCACTCAGGGCTACGGAGAAGAATACCATCGATCGAAAAAAAGCTGGGAGCACAACACCAAAAGCTTGGCAGCCTTTCATTAAGCTAATTCAACAGATAGTAAAGGACATCCAAAAAGACCCGTACATGTATTTAGCAAGTAGATCAAATTTAGCCGAGGCCATTAATGATTTATTTTCAAAAACCACGATTAGTTACCCTGCAAATAAATCTATAAAAAAATATATAAATGAATCATATGGTTATGCAGGAAAAAAAGGAAAGCAAGCTAATGCGCCATCTTTAAGAAAAGTAAGAGAATGGGTTTACGAGAATTACAAAAACAAAATATCAACTAAATCAATAAATTAAAGACTTTAATTACCCCATATCAATCTATGGGGGTAATTACGCCCCATCCAAACAAATAATATTTCCCCATCGAATAAAAGTGAACAGGGGAAACCTCTATGAACCAACTAATTACACCAACAACTCAATTTACTGACCGCCTAGTCAGAGAAGCAGAAAGAGCCAAAATAACGGCAGTCTCTCGAACCAGCGCTTGGGCTTTAGAAAAAAAAGGCCTCTTTCCAAAAAGAAGAAAGCTTCATGCCGATAGCGATAGAGTTTGTTGGTTATTAAGCGAGCTTTTAGACTTTGTAAAATCTCGCGAAGTAATAAATATGGAGCGACCTCAATGAACGAGAAAAAGCTACCAGATCTTGCTATGTATATTGACGATGCTCGCATGATTAAAAAGCCTGAATTGCAAAAACTTCTTAACATCAGTAGGTCAACACTTGGAAGATGGGTAAAGGCTGGCCATTTTCCTCCACCAGCCCATGTAATAAATGGGCGGTCCATGTGGCATTTTCAAGATTATAAAAATTGGCTAGCTAATAAACACACAAAAGCAGGTAAATAAACTGCTTTTTTTTGGCCTATTGATGACGCACTTTGAAACAAAATGATCAGTAAAAACACGCTATTCAACAAGCTAAAAACATATCTTAGTTATTATTTTAAAAGGGTTATTATTTTAAAAGGGCTTTTATCTGTAAAGCGCCTACCCACTAACAGCGGATATTAAATAATATAAGAAAGATACCAATTAATAACTAAGGTAAATAGATATAACAATGACCTTTAAAATATCAACAACTAACTCAGTAAACTTTATATACAAAGACCATAGTTACAGAGTATTCAAACCAAAGACAAAAGGCCAAGATCTAAAAGCATTAACTAAAGTGTTTAGGCATTGTGAATGTATGCTTTCTCACTACTCTAAAGTACTCGTAGCAAGAATAGACCTAAGTACTAAATCTTATTCTATTAATAATCAGGCGTTCTTAAAATTTATTAAAAAACAGTTGTCGATACTTACAAAACAATATAACTGCAAAGTAAGTTACATATGCGCTAGAGAGAGAAATACATCTTCAAATCATCATTATCACTTAGCTGTTTTGTTAAGTGGGCATAAAATAAATCATAGCAGTAAGTTAACCTACCAATTAAAGCATGCTTGGGAATCTGAAGGCTTAGGTTCGGCCTCATTCGTTCAACACCCATACTACCTAATGCAAAGGGGTAATAAGCTTAGCATAGAACCTGCTCTATACCGTTTAAGTTATTTTACTAAACGTACCACAAAAGAAGCTAGCATTAAGGCTCATAGCTACTTATTTAGTAAACTTGAATACTCAACAGAGCACGTTGATAGACGCTTTAACGATATGCTACTCGTAAATCCAGCTATAACATATCAGCAAAATAAAGAAGCGGCTCTAATAAAGCCAGATAACTCAAAAGCTGGTGGTATCAAGGTAATAAAAAGGCGATTAGGTATAAGCAGTACACAGTTAATACAATCTAAACTTCATCGCTCATTACAGTACAGCGATCATCCTAATCAAGCTAATAACGATCAAGTACCTTTGCAGCACTCTATGAACCGAAGCATACACATGCAAAGTGATCGTTCACCTTACCCAAACATACAACATAAAGCTCTGCTAAATGATCGCTTCACGTGGTATTAAAATAACATAACTCTTTGATTTATATATTCACACCATGATGGTAAGCATATAAATATTCGATTTTAAAAACTTGAAAGAAAATAAATTTTCAAAAAGCAAACCCTGTGAACCGAAAGTTCACCGAACATGATCGATCATAAAAAGGCAAAAAATGAGTAAATTTGATTTAGAAAGTCTACCCAAGTGTGGCGCTAAAACACGTTCAGGTAGTCCCTGTAAACGCTTAGGCAACAAACGTAATGGTCGATGTAAATTGCATGGTGGTCGCTCTACAGGTGCAAAAACAACTGAAGGTAAACTTGCTGTGCGTACCAATCCTGTTAAAAATGGTTTTGGATGGAATCTAATACAAGGCTATGACTCCGTATTAATGGAAGACTCACTTAAAGCATACATTCAATTGTGCGATATAGTTGGACAGAAAAGTATTAACAATAGTGAAGTAAACAAACTAGTAGCACGATACAACGTAGCATTAGAATGCTTTAAATATCATATTTGTGAATACTATGGCGAAGAGGCCTTTATTATTGTTCAATCGGCACTTGATGCATATTACAAAGATATTGATAGTCAACATCTCCTTTTTCATATCCACACGAAGATAGTAAAAGCACCTTACTTCCACCAGCATATGAGTGAAGCAAGAAAACAATTCTTACTTATTAATAAGGTAAGCGTCTAGCGAACCACACCTAGCATCGATGTTCTGATTATCTAAAAATACCTGCTCAATGATAAATTCGGAGC
>NZ_JBEOOG010000132.1:0-4444 GCF_040308965.1 Pseudoalteromonas sp. MER144-MNA-CIBAN-0113 | reverse complement strand
GTATTATTCATGGACGCTCCTAACATGATTTGATTTACTTAGTATAGCAAACCAACACAGAAATGGATCAGCGCCTTTTATATACAGTGTGGGCGGTTTTATGAGAAAAGAGTTACCAGCGAAATATTATTTGGCACATTTTAGAGAGCTATTAACGTTTGTGAGTGAGAAATGCGTGCATTTACTCGAGCAAAGGCATATTACATTTATTAATAAAATAAATACGCTCGACGAGCAAAGCCAGTGTATGTTGGCGCGTATTTATTCTCGTAAACCTTACTTAGTACAAACCCAATCATTAAACTACGAAGAAATTAGCTCGCCATACCAAGCACTTTTTAACTTAAAAGCGGCAAAGTTAATTGTAGAACCCTCTGATAAAGATCATAGGCAACTACTAAGTCACCTAACAAAACCGGCCTTAATAGAGCTGTTAGAAAAGCAAGAACAAACGCCATTATTTAAAAAAAGCGCTGCTAAAAGTAACTTAGTTGAAATAGCTATTTCATTCTTTGAATCTAAGCCAGAGTGTCTTGCACACTTATATAATCAGTACGTGATAAATAATAGAGAAGAGTATTACGAGTATTTTGAATTTTTATATATTGGCAGGCTCAGTGCAGGCGATATTAATCATCAAAATCGATTTGTACTGCGAGATTTAGGCGTAACACCTGTTAGGCAAGAGCATAGTGAAAGCTTGTCGCGCTTTGACTCAATTGAGGAAGCGCAGTCTAACTATGCATTAAACCGTTTGCGACTAACGCTTAAAAATACAAAAGATGACAATGAAAGAGAGGTACTAGCAAAGCAGCTAATAAATGAAGTAGCGTTGGGGGTTATTGCACAAGAGTTAAAAAACAAGTTACTGGTTATACTTTATAAGCAACTAAAAGCAACTAACCCAACACTTGCGTTTGATGTACTTAATGCTTGCGAAGACGATGCGCACGCACTAGAAATTCAAATAAGAGAGCAATACCGTTTAGGCAATAAAGAATGGGTAAAGGTGCAACTTGAGAAAATTATAGAAAATCCACTCACCGATGAGTTACTGTACTTTGCGGATGACTTTTTAATGCGCAAATTTAACAAGCAAACACGCTCACGGCTTAGTGAAATGTTAGCCAGTACACGCTGTATTATAGAAGTTGATGAACTTTACCGTGGCGATGTTGAGTTAGGTGTAAGTGATCACTACACTCGCCAAGGTAAACACGTTTTTTATACTGAGAATACCTTGTGGCAAAGCTTATTTGCGCTGGTTTTTTGGCAGGAACTTTTTATTGAAACCCCAACCCCACCCTGCAATGAGTTTGATATTTACCCGCAAGCCTTAAAAACAGATACATTTTATTTAAATCAATCCTCACAAATAGAAGCGCGGCTGGCTGCGTGTAATAGTACCCAAAAATTGCTGCGTTTAGTGTGTAACTATGCAGCGAAGTATTATGAGCAACCAAATGGCTTATTTAGATGGCACAAAGATGTATTAAAGCCATTAGAGATGCTTATTTTAAACAGCCCGATAAATGCGCTATTAAGCCATTTAAAAAATATGGCAAAAAACTACCGACAATTAAAAGATGGTTACCCCGATTTAATGATTGTTGATAACAGCGCAGTTCATTTTGAGGAGGTAAAAGCGCCCGGAGACAAGCTTAAAAGAAACCAGCTAGTGAGCATCGATAATTTAAAAAACAGTGGTTTTAAAGTCAATATTGCAGCGGTGAAGTGGTATGTAGACCCTAACCGTATTTATAGTGTAGTTGATATTGAAACTACAGGAGGCCTCAAAGGCGGTAACCGTATTACCGAAATTGGTATTGTTAAAATAAAGCAGGGCGAAATAGTTGATACATGGACCACATTGATAAACCCAGAGCGTCCCATCCCGCGTTTTATTACCTCGCTTACAGGCATTAACGATGCCATGGTAAGCAATGCACCCATATTTAGCGAGATTGCAGCGCCGTTACTGAATCAATTATCAGGCAGTATTTTTGTGGCGCATAATGTTAATTTTGATTATGGATTTATTAAAAAAGAGCTTGAGAGGATAGGGATTAATTTTAAAATGCCGAAACTGTGTACAGTCGTTGAATCACGCAAAGCATTTAAGGGATTAAAGTCATACTCACTCGGTAATTTATCGGCACACTTTAATTTAGACTTAACCAATCATCACCGTGCATTAGACGATGCCAAAGCGGCCGCGCAGTTATTATTATTGGTTCAGCAAACGGACAGTCAGTGATAGATTTACGTCAGTTAAATGCATTGTGCGTAAAGTAAAGTACCTTATGTATAAATACAGGGTATTAAAAAAATAGGTTTATCTATTTTTAATGGGCGATTAAAACTGCGCTTATAAAAATAATCGCTGTGAGCTTTGCAATCCCATGATAATATTAAATTTATGTTAACAGGCTTTAGGGCAGATGCTTTAAAAGTGGTTATGTTTCTGAGCAAAAAAAATAATAAATTAAGGATAATAATGAATCATCAACGATTGAGTGCCACTTTGCTGGTATTGGTGGCTTTAATAACTGGCTGCAATTCGTCACCAGTCAGTCTTTACAGCGATAATACCATGAAGAAAAAAGAATATAATGGTGTTAAGGCATACAAAAAAGGGGAGTTTGAAGAAGCTTTTAACTATTTAGAAGAGCCTGCTGCATTGGGTTATAAAAGTGCACAATACACCCTAGCGTTTATGTTTTTAAAAGGGCAATATCTAGAGCAATCAACTAAGCTTGGTATGGGGTGGTTAGGTGTTGCAGCAGAAGCTGGCGTTGAAAATTGGTCACAACAATATGATACTTTTTATGCCGCTGCGACAACACACGAGAAGCAAGAAATAGATGCAATTGTTGCAGTTTATATTGAACAATTTGGTGTTAAAGCTCAAAACATGACATGCCGTAGGTCAACATCACCTAGGCGCACATTCGGCGAAATTAAAATTGATTGTAGTAAACATGACGGCGCTGTCACTGTGTATGAAGTAGACACAATTGAATGAAGCTAGTTGTTAACTAGCTTCTTTTCAAAGTCACTTTTTACGATATCGAGTGCTTTTAATACTTCTTCGGGCTCTACATCGTGTTGCTCTAATATCATAATTAAATCAACAGCCAGTTTTATGTGTGTAGGGGCGTCTTCTAGCGGTTTACTCATTAATATCTTTCTTTTTAGCAATCTGATCAATCGCAAAATTAATAGCAAGTTCAACGCGTTGCTGCATATCTAAGCGATCTGTTTGAGTTAAATAAAACGCCATATCTACATCGTATCTAATATAACGTGGGGGTAATTGATTGAGTACGGTGCAGCAAAAGTCAGCCATTACATCGTCGTTGTAACGTTCATTAAGTTTACGTTTTTCTATTTCTTCTAAAACGAGTTTTTCGTAAAAATTGTGTATGTCGTCATCTAATCGCATATTCCTGTCACTCTTTTTTATTGTCTGTAATGAGTCTATACCAAGGATTGTTATAAATCGAGAGCCGCTTTAAATAGTTGCTTATGGACGCTAACTAAATTGTTGATGTTACGTTGATAACCGCCACCTAAAGCGCACATAAGCGGTATGTTCCGCTGCTTACAAAAGTTAAGAATGGTAAAGTCACGCGCGTATACGCCAGCTAAAGAAACATCAAATAAGCCGAGTTCGTCTTTTGTGTAAATATCGGCACCGGCATTATATAAAATAATATCGGGCTGGTGGAGGCGAACACATAACTCAAGAGCTTGGTCTAGTGTTGTTAAATACTCTGCATCTGTGGTGTTTGCAGGTAAGCCAAAGTCATAGTTTGAGAGCTGTTTTTGCCGAGGAAAATTTTGTTCACAGTGAATTGAACAACTAACTATCTGCTCGTGCTGTTGGGTTATTTGCGCGGTACCGTCACCTTGGTGTACGTCACAATCAAATATTAATACGGTGTCGGCTTGCTCAGTTGTAATAAGATGCGCTGCCGCAATAGCTAAATCATTAAAAATACAAAAGCCACTACCGTAATTGCTATAAGCATGGTGGTAGCCGCCACTTAAATTAGCCGCTAAACCATTTTTAAGTGCTGTTTCAGCGGCTTGAATACTGGCACCAACAGAGTAAAGAGTTCGCTCAACAAGTTTATAAGAGTGAGGAAATCCCATTTTTTTAACCGCTTTGTCAGTTAACGACCCGTTTAAAAAGTCAGCAATATAATCTGAGCTATGGCATAAGCTTAACTGCGCTATTGTTGCAGGCGAAGGCGATATAAATTGGGTGTAGCCCAGGGTCTATTGACCTTTCAAGGTTGAATTTGCAGCAGTCTGTTTGGTATTTAGGCAAGGCAGAGCCTATGTGGTGTGGTTATTCCCCACGGAGTTTTTCAAGGTAGTTGTCCGATTTTCCCGTTTTATGCTGCTGCCTGAGCCTGCACGATTTCCCGCTCCGGAT
>NZ_JBEOOG010000131.1:0-4503 GCF_040308965.1 Pseudoalteromonas sp. MER144-MNA-CIBAN-0113 | reverse complement strand
CTATGATAATTTAAACGAGTCAGGTAAAGTGGCCTGACTTAAACAAACTGGTCTCCGATGAACTCGGGGCGATTCATAATCTTTCTTAAATTTATTAGTGACAAGTTTGAAGGGCGTAAAAAAGCCATTGCTAGCGAGTACGGTGATGAGTACATCGACATGGTTGACTTTTACGCGATGGATAACGTGTTTTATCTCCCAAAAGACGCACGTTGGTCGTATATTCAAACCAACGCCAAGCAAGGCGATATAGCCGTTAAAATAGATACCGCACTACACGCGGTAGAAAAAAACAATAAATCACTTGCCGGCGCATTGCCAGATAACTACTTTTCACGCTTAGGGCTTGATGCCAGTAAGCTCTCAGCGCTTATCGATACCATTAATAATATCGACACTATTGCCAACCAAAACGAAAAAACAGAAGAAGACTTAGTTGGCCGTGTTTACGAATACTTTTTAGGTAAATTTGCTGCATCTGAAGGTAAAGGCGGGGGCGAGTTCTACACGCCTAAGTCTATTGTTACCCTAATAGCCGATATGATTGAACCATTCGAAGGCAAAATTTACGACCCCTGTTGTGGCTCGGGCGGTATGTTTGTGCAATCGCTTAAGTTTATTAATAGCCATAATGGCAACCAAAAAAACATATCTATTTACGGGCAAGAGTACACCAACACCACCTATAAACTGGCAAAAATGAACCTAGCTGTGCGTGGTATTTCGGGCAACTTAGGCGATGTAGCCGGCGACACCTTTTTTAAAGACCAACACCCCGACCTAAAAGCCGATTACATAATGGCAAATCCACCGTTTAACCAAAAACAGTGGCGCGCCGATAACGAACTAGTCGACGATGCCCGCTGGGCAGGTTACCCAACACCGCCTACCGGTAATGCCAACTATGCATGGATCATGCATATGATCTCAAAGCTTAGCGAGCATGGCACCGCAGGCTTTGTACTGGCTAATGGCTCAATGAGTTCTAACACCAGTGGCGAGGGCGATATTCGCCAAAAAATAATCGAAAACGATTTAGTCGATTGTATGATAGCCCTACCAGGGCAGTTGTTTTACACCACACAAATTCCGGTGTGTTTATGGTTTATAAGTAAAGATAAAAAAGGCAATAACGAAAAAGGCATACTAAAACGCCGCGACCGCCAAGGCGAAACGCTATTTATAGACGCTCGCGAAATGGGCTCTATGGTTAACCGTACTCTAAAAGAACTCACCAACGACGACATAGCCAAAATAACCGAAACCTACCATATATGGCGCGGTGAAGAGCTTGCCACTGAAGGTGCGAAGCCAAAAAGCGCACAAAAAGAGCAAAGCGCCAATAAAGAGCAAGAGTATCAAGATATCGCCGGTTACTGTAAATCAGCCACCCTTGCCGATATAAAAGCAAACGACTACGTACTAACCCCTGGGCGCTATGTGGGCGCTGCCGATATTGTAGACGATGGCATTCCGTTCGAAACTAAAATGAGCAAACTTAGCAAAACGCTTTATAGTCAAATGAACCAAAGCGATGAGCTTGATAAAGCCATTCGTAAAAACTTGGAGGCGCTTGGTTATGGGGAGTAATTGGAAAACAACAACTCTTGCAGATATATCAGAAAGGATTGGTGATGGCTTGCATGGTACACCAAAGTACTCCGATGATGGAGAATATTATTTTGTAAATGGAAATAATTTAGAGAGTGGGGCAATAGTCTATAAAGATTCGACTAAACGAGTGGGTTTGGAAGAATATAACAAGCATAAAAAAGAGCTTGGAAGCTCTACATTGTTAGTATCAATAAATGGAACTATAGGAAATGTGGCTCTATATAACGGTGAGGAAGTTGTTCTTGGTAAAAGTGCTTGTTATATAAATCTCAAAAAAGGAATCGGTAAGGAGTTTGTTAAGTACATATTATCAGGGTATCTATTTCAAGAATATATTCAAAGATGTTCAACTGGCAGTACAATAAAAAATGTATCTTTAAAGATGATGCGCGATTTTGCTTTTCGTATCCCAGATACAGAGATAGAACAGGATAAAGCTGTAGAGCTTTTAAAATTACTCGATCATAAAATAAGCCTAAACAACCAAACCAACCAAACCTTAGAACAAATGGCGCAGGCGTTATTTAAAAGCTGGTTTGTTGACTTTGATCCCGTGTTCGACAACCTACTTGCGAGCGCTGATTTTAAGTTAGAAAACCTTGAAACTAGTCTGCCTGACGAGTTAATACAAAAAGCACAGCGCCGCTTAGCGGCACTGGATAGTTTAGAAAATGCGGCCGAAATAAAAACCTCACTCAGTGCGCTCGCTCACGAGTTACAAGCACAGCGACCAAAAAAAGAAGCAACACAAGCAGCAGTGCAAATATTAGGTAAAACCGCTGAAACACCCGTGAAAGCAAACGTGAGCGCCAACCCTAAAATATTAGCGCAACACGCCAACACCCACTTCCCCAATGAGTTCGAGCACAACGAACAACTAGGCTGGATACCAAAGGGGTGGGAGTCAAAAACTATTGATGAACTATGCAAAATAAACCCAGAATCTTGGACTAAAAAAAACGCACCTGAGGTAGTTAAATATGTTGATTTGGCTAACGCTAAAAATGGGTCTGTGGGTGAAGCTATAGAATATAGTTTTTCTGAAGCACCAAGTCGAGCAAGAAGAATATTGCGACCACATGACACAATCATAGGTGTAGTTAGGCCTGCAAATAGATCTTTTGCTTATGTGAATGAAGATAATTTAACGGGTAGTACAGGGTTTGCAGTAGTTAGAGCAAATAATCAAAATTGTAGAGCTTTTGCATATTTTTCTTTAACTAATGATGATTGTATTCAAGAGTTCACGCGCATTGCTGATGGTGCTGCTTACCCTGCAATAAAACCAGAAGATGTAGCGAAGACATATTGCGTTTACTCCAATAATAAAATCTTAGATGCATTTGAATCTATTGCTGGAAACATCATGTCTGGGGTTGCAAGAAATCAAACACAAACAAAAACATTAACTAAACTCAGGGATACTCTTCTTCCGAAGTTGATTGCTGGTGAGATTACAATAAATAAGGATATTTAAAATGAGCCGTTGGCTTGAAGAATTTGATAACCATCCATTTCAGAATGTTTGGAGTAACTTAAAAACCACAATTGAAGACTCTCAGGTCGATGACGAAACCATAATTACAAATGTTGAGGAATTAGCTCGATTAAGAAAAGTAATTACTTTCTTAGATGTTTTAATTGATTCTATTGACCCTGAGTTAGTACCTCTTACTACCTGGGATTCTTTCCGAACTCAGTCTCAATCATGTCTACAAGAAATAACAAACTATAATAATAACCGAAATATTCAGCATGTTATTAAAGCAAATACATATGCCGATAATTTATTAACTTATGTTCGTCCCTATACAGTTGAATCAGCAAAAGCAGTTAAAGCTACACAAGCAGCTTTTCGTGGATATTCAAAGACAGTGGCTCAAGGGTTAGAAAACTTTAAGAGAAAATCAACTGAGTATTTAGATGAATTTGAAGAGTATAGAAATTCAACTGAAGAAAAGTACTCCGAATTAAAAGGCTTCCATGCAGAAATTACTGATTTACGCCAACAGTATTTTGTAGGTAATGAATCTGAAGACGCCCTAGAATCAAAAATAGATTCAATGTTTACCAAGTTTAGTGATTATTACTCGCAAATTTCTGATTATCAAACTGAACTTTTAGGCAGCGGTAGCGATTCAATTAAAGAAATAATAGAGGAAGCTAAAGTTGAGTCTGAAGACAGTAAAAAATTAATAGAAACAATGCTTCATGATACTGAGAGTAAACTTAAGGAGCTGAAGCTATTCTACAGGGATGTTCATGGTATTGAAGATGAAGATGGAAATTTGAATGGTGGTTTAAAGTTAGAGATTAGTAAGAGGAAAGAGGAACTAGATAGCTTTAAGAAGCAACAACAAATTCGTTATCAAGCATTAAATTCCCAAATTGAAGAATTACTACCTGGCGCAACAAGTGCAGGTTTAGCTACAGCCTATAGAGTTATGAGAAAATCATTTAGTAAACCAATTAAGCAATATTCTTATTTATTTTACTCAGCAGTATCTATATTAACTTTAACAGCGCTCTTATCAAGCATTGATAGTTTTTGGACTGCGAATGAGATCATTAAATTTGTTGATATTACTGATCTTAGTGGACTATTAAATAGCTTGATTCATAAGTTACCTATCATAGTACCGGTAGTATGGTTAGCTCTATTTGCTTCTAAAAGGCGAAGCGAAGTGCAAAGATTACAGCAAGAGTATGCTCACAAAGAAGCTCTAGCTAAATCATATCAAAATTTTAAAACCCAGATAGATAATTTGAATGTACCAGTGTAGTGGTCAACTAATTTTGGCCACAGTTTTAGAAGGTAGTGTTTAGAAATCTGTGTCATTTCAGTATTATTAAGAAAACAGGAGTGACACATGACTCAATCTTTCGACT
>NZ_JBEOOG010000130.1:0-4624 GCF_040308965.1 Pseudoalteromonas sp. MER144-MNA-CIBAN-0113 | reverse complement strand
CGAGCGGCCAAAGGGATCAGACTGTAAATCTGACGGCTCAGCCTTCGCTGGTTCGAATCCAGCTCCCTCCACCACTTCTCTACCTTATTTCTTTTTATTCAAATACCCACTGTAAACTCATACCATGATTGTTTAACCAGTTACTTGCTTGTTTATAATCTGAATAAAATAATCCCACACGTTGCCAAAATTGAGCGCTGTGATTTAAATATTTTAAATGTGCTAATTCATGAACAATCACGTAGTCAATGACCCATGTCGGTGCACTTGCCAAGTGTAAGTTGAAGGTTAGTTCACGCCTGCGATTACAACTACCCCAGCGACGTTTATACAATTGAATACGAATATTACTCGGTAGCTTTTCACCCATCAGCTGACAATAATCGTTAACTCGCATTTCAATATAACTTTCTAATTTCTCATGCAAAAACTGCTCTAGCAAACTTTGATACATTTGCGTTTGATGCTTTACACGTGAAGAAATACTCAGTAACAGCGTTTGGCTTTCATTGTGCTGCTGCCATTGAGTGCGTGCTGCGTTATCAAATTGCACATTAACAGCTTCATTAAATAATTTAATACTCTGGGTTTTGAGTGGAAACTGTCGTGTATCGGCTTGAATTTGTTGCTTATGTAACTGAGTATCAATCCAGTCCTGTTTACTTAACAGCCATTCATTAATTTGTGTTTTCGTTACAAAATGGGGCGCATATACCGTAAGCTCACGTTGTGCGACTTTGATAGCCACTGTTTTTCTTTGCTTACTTCGCTTTAAAGTGTAATCCAACAATGAATGCTGCCTATTTATAATTAACCACTGGGTTTTATTTTACCTTGTACCATAACGGCTGATCTATAAATAATCCCCACTAAATGCCATTTTAATAACAATGCATTTAGTGCTACTCAATAAATAGTATGGTTTAGAGCTTAAAACACTTACGTTGCTTTTGTAATTTATAACTCAATACCTTGTGATTATTATTGTATTTTATATTAGACTGAATTTAAGAGTTATTATGTGAATGATTGATGTTAGCTAATTTTTTTATAAACGAACCAGATCCAAGCCTAATTATTAATGGTGTATACGACCCAAGTTTAGTGACACTATCTATACTCACCGCAATTTTTGCAGCTTATTTTTCTTTGCACGTTATCGATTTAGCAAATAATACACATTTTAAATCTTATCGAAAGTTAGCCAATATAACCGCAGCCTTAGTCCTTGCCGGAGGGGTCTGGAGCATGCACTTTATTGCTATGCTGGCATTTTCTTTGTGCACTACAATTGAATACGACCCCACACTCACTTTTGTGTCGTTTATACCGGCGTTACTGGCATGTACCATTGCTTTTTCTTGTTTGAAAACATATAGCTCTCCCCCTCGTATTATCAATTTAATTCTAAGCTCTCTTTTATTTGGCGCGGGTGTTGGCACCATGCATTACAGCGGTATGGCAGCGATGCAATTAAGTCCTTTACTTCGTTATGATCCAATATGGTTTGGCGCTTCAATTGTTGTTGCAGTGCTGCTGTCTTTTATAAGTCTCTATGCACGTTTTCATTTACCAGCACACTTTAAAAAATTAACGCCTGTGCATAATCGTATTATTTGCGCCCTTATTCTTGGCCTTGCCGTGGCTGGTATGCATTATATGGGCATGGCTGCTACGCGATTTATTGCAACAAGCCCGATAATTAACGAGCAAACAAACCAATCACATCTAACCTTTATTGCTATTAGTGTGTCGTTCGCCACGCTTTTATTAACAGCGGTGGTTGTGATCATCAATGGCATGATCCGTTACAGAATGCTGTTGGGGAAAAAATCAGCTGAAGAGTCTCGCCTTGATGCTATTTTATCAACTGCCATTGACGGCATCGTTACTATCAATATTAAAGGCACTATTTTGAGCTTTAATAAAGCCGCAGAAACAATTTTTGGCTGGCAAGATAATGAGGTCATTGGCCAGAATGTAAAAATATTAATGGCTGATGATATTGCTAATCAACACGATGCTTTTTTAAAAAATACCACAAACCATGAGGTAAAACGTGTTATTGGTGTTAATCGCGATGTGTGGGCAAAACATAAAAATGGTCATCAATTTCCAATTCGCTTAGGGATTGGTGAAGTAAAGCAATTACAAACTGAAACATTGTTTGTGGGCTTTATTACCGATTTGACTGAGCAAAGAGCGTTACAACAAAGCTTAATTGAAAAAGAGCGACAATACCGTACCTTGATGAACAATATGCCCGGTGTGGTATTTCGCTGCTTGTTAGATGAACACTGGAGTATGTTGTTTATCAGCCCTAGCGTCTATGAACTAACGGGTTATCGCGCTGAAGAATTTACTGAGCAGCGTATTACCTTTGCCGAGCTTATTGTTAAAGAAGATGAAGCGGCTATTTCTTTAGCGATTGATCAAGCAGTTGCATCGACCAGTCAATACTCAATTGAGTATCGCATTCGCCATCGCAACGGCAATATTATTTGGGTACTTGATCAAGCAAGTATTATCACTAACTCTAAAGATGATACACGCTGGGTTGATGGCGTTTTAGTTGATATAACCAAGCGCCATGAATATGAGCAAAGCTTAAAGCAAGCTAAATACGAGGCTGAAGCAGCCGCGCAAGCTAAACAGTCTTTTATGGCAAATATGAGCCATGAGATACGTACCCCCATGAATGCAATTATTGGCTTTAGTGATATTTTAATGGATAGTCCGCTTAATAAAGACCAACAAAAACAAATTATTACCGTTAATAACGCTGCGCGTTCTTTATTGCATTTACTCAACGATATCCTTGACTCAGCAAAGCTAGAGAAAGGTAAACTCGAAATTCAAAATGTACATTTTAACTTGCAAGAATTACTCGACAATATTGTGTCTACATTTTGGCTGGATGCAAAACGTAAAGACTTACAGCTCAATTTAAAAATAGCTGACAATGTGAATCCATTTTATTTTGGTGACGATACGCGTTTACGCCAAGTGCTAACCAATTTAATCGGCAATGCGATAAAGTTTACCGAACGAGGCCATGTTACTTTGTCGGTTACTCATAACCCCAATCATCCTATTTTATTTGAAGTACAAGACACAGGTATAGGTATTGAAAAAGATCGTCTTGAGGCTATCTTTAAACCTTTTGAGCAAGCAGACGGCACCACAACTCGCCGATTTGGTGGCACAGGGCTTGGAACAACGATTAGTAAACAGCTGGTTGAGTTAATGGGTGGCAAAATATATGCACAAAGTACCCTTGGTCAAGGTAGCTGTTTTTCCTTTACTGTTGGGCTTGAGGCAGGCGAAAAAAGTCAGGTGCAAGCCATTAGTAAAAACGCATTTAGCTTACCCCCATTAAAAATCTTAGTAGTGGATGATATTGAACAAAATATCGAACTACTCACTATTATGCTTTCCCAAGCAGGCCACCAGGTAAGTAAAGCAAATAATGGTTTTGAGGCCATTGACATGTTTAATCAGCATCGCTTTGATATTATCCTAATGGATATTCATATGCCTAAATGTGATGGGATCAGTGCCACAGCATCAATTCGCTCTTTAGAGCAGCAAAAACAACTAAAGCACACGCCAATAATTGCCTTAACGGCCAGTGTGCTACAGCAAGATAAGCTAACAGCCAAACAAGCGGGTATGAATGGTTTTACAACGAAACCCGTTGACATAAACCAACTCAACCAAGAAATAGCGCGGGTGCTTGGGCTTGCTATCAGCCAGTTAGTAACTAACGATCCAATAGATTCAAAACTTCGTATAGATTTTAATAAAGGTGAAAAAATGTGGGGCAGCAAAGAGAAACATCTCAAAGAGGTTGTACTCTTTTTAGCTCAGCATCAAAATAGTATGCAAACCTTGGCGGCCATTAAGCTAAACGATAAACATCATGCTCATATTTTGCATAATTTAAAAGGTCTTGCCGGTAATTTAGCGCTCAATAATTTATCTTACTTAATTACGCAAGCTGAAAAACAACGTGATATAACAAGTTATACTCAGTGCATATTAAAATGTCAGCAAGAGTGGCAGCAGCTAGCAGATGAATTATCACACTTACACATTGCTTTTAAAGAGAATGAATTACAAAAAGAAACCGTGTCAGATGCTGAATTTATTCACCAATTAACGCTTTTACTCAGCCAAGCTAAACGAGCAGAGTTGGATGATACGTTATTAAGTTATATTGAAAGAATAACACCCGAACAACACAAAGCTGCTATTTTGAATATTTATGAGCAGTTTAATGACTTTGAATTTGATAATGCACAAACACAGATCAACGCATTATTAACAACACTCAATAACTAGCTCTTCTGAGGATGACGATGGATCAATCGATAAGTCAGGCGCGAATATTAATCGTCGATGATGAACCTGCAAATTTAAAAGTAATGCGCGAGGTCTTAGCGAGTAACTACCGTTTATCGTTTGCTAAATCGGGGGCTGTGGCACTGCAATTAATAGAAAACGATCCGCCAAAACTCATTTTACTTGATGTAATGATGCCAGATACGGAGTTTTTCAAGGTAGTTGTCCGATTTTCCCGTTTTATGCTGCTGCCTGAGCCTGCACGATTTCCCGCTCCGGA
>NZ_JBEOOG010000129.1:0-4630 GCF_040308965.1 Pseudoalteromonas sp. MER144-MNA-CIBAN-0113 | reverse complement strand
GATGTATAGCGATTTGATTTTTTCATAGTTCCAGTTTCTCAAGTTATTGAGTCTCTGGCAAACACGGGGCGATTCATTAAGCTTAAAACAATGTGCTTATATTCGGCTGACTCAACACTCCCGCGCAGTTTATTGGCGGCGTCCCAAAGGGATTCTTCAAACCCGACTTGTGTTTTTTTTGTGGCTTTTTTAGTTGCAGGCTTTTTTGATGCAGCGTCCATGTGGTCTCTCTTTGCAAGAATATCAATATAAATTATTGGCTTATCATACCGCAAAGGTCGTGGTTTTTTGAGTGTTATTTAGTAATAAATTGGTATTAAAAAAGAATGATGCGAAACAGGTTTAAAAGATAAGAAAATGAGCTGGTTTTAGGGATTTAGGCTTAGTAAATAAATCATACTCAATACTGCTTGAGTATGATTTATTATGAGCCGTTTTTTGCAGTTACCTATTGAGCATTATCGTCCATTAAGTTTTTAACTATTTTATCTAGCAACTTAGTGGAATTTGATATGTATAAATCATCAGCTTCATCAACTTTTTCTAAGTAGCTACTTGTTAGCTTTACCCAAGTACTAAATGATTTTATTTCACTGGTATTAAGTAATTCGATTAACGCCTCGTGGTGTTTACCTTTCTCCGCCATATAGCCAATACCAATTTTAGAATCGCTCTCATCTAGCAGTCGAATTGCCGACTTTGTTTGATTGACCTTATAAAGAACGTTTGCAACTTGGCGCTTCTCATAGTCAGTCATATGCTTTCGTTCTGGTATCACATAATAGACTAGATTAAATATGTTTGAGTTTAATTCATTAATATCTTTACCATTTTTTTGGCTAATGCTACCTGGTAATAAACTTCACTTTTGAATCTATCAGCTTCATGACTGCTTATATTTTTATTCTTACTTCTAATTAACTCAGACTCTGCACTTTGATTAAGTTTGTCCAAATCAATAATATCTAAGATTATGGGGTGCTTATATGCAAGTTCGTTAATGTACTCTAAATTAAAGTGAACTCTGCCTGCTGCATGTTCAGTTTGGTGGTAAAGTGAAAGCTCCGTTTTTATAATATCTATAATAGTTAAGTACGCTTTTTTAAACTTATCATCTACATTAAAGTGCGTGAGGTAACAGTCGAACGCCTCATTGTAGTGGTAAAGCTTATTATTAGTTGTTGTTGCGTCTTCTTTTTCTTCTATTATGGTGTCTAAAGTAGCTGAACATAAATCTGCTTTAAATGTTGGGTTATATTTAGCAAATAATTTAGTGGATCTTTGTGATGCGTATTGTCCGTAAAACTCAGCTTTAAAAAGATCTATTAATTCATTTGGGATAGGTAGCTCATTAATAAGGTACCCTTCAGCTATTGCTAGAGAGAGTTTTTCATTATACGTTTTGTAGTCGCTTTTTTCTTTTAGTAAGCGCACAGCTTCCTGATCTTTAAAGTTGAGCAACTGTAAATGCAAAATATATTCTTTTGCCTCATCAACCCCAGCAACTTGGCTTGCAATACGATTAAAGCTTTTTCGATCATTGCTTTTTGCATACGCGCTTAAAAGCGCTCCAAGTGTTTTTAGAAGTAGCTTTGGCTCGGCTTGATTAATATCGTCAAGCTTTGCTTCTAAAAGAAGATATGGATTAACTTTAACTGACTGGGCAAACTGCAACTCTTTTAGCCTCGCTCTAAATTGCTTTAAGTTGTGCTGGCCTATCAAACCAGAATTAAGCATTTCAAATACAATATTTGTCTCAACATAATCTGTATTTAAGGTATCAATATTAGACTTTATTTTATCACCAAGTACGGTTTGGCTTTTTGAGTCTAAGCTATCGTCGTTAAACTGATTGAGCATCAAAATTGTTTTTGAATAGACTGACTTGGCTTTTTCTTCAGATGAATCTGCGCATGCAGTTAGCACAAACAGAAGTAAGAATGAGGTAATAAATTTTTTCATCACTTTATAGTCCTTTATTTTGATAACTAATTCATTTTAGTTTTGGTAGGTATTTTGTAGTTTATTAACTTTATAAATTCTCAATTCTTTTCTTCCAATAAATCAATAAGCTTTCGCTTACCTTCTTCATCTAGCTTTTCAATTAAACACGCCAGTGTTGCACTTTCTTCTGACTCACAAAAAAAGTAATTTACGGGAACATTTAGCTCGGTAGCTAGCTTTTTTAAAGTAGCTAAGTCGGGCATATGGCGACCTGTTTCGTAATGGTTCATTCTGCCACTGGCAGAACTTGGATCCATCCCCATTTTAATACCTAACTCTTTTTGGCTTATTTTCATTCGCTTTCGAGCCTCTTTAAGACGCTCTGTAAAAAAGGATTTAACCTGCACCGTTGCTTCATCTTGGTAACTCTTACATTTAAATGATTGTCTAGTTTTTACATGAGCATGTATACTTAGTAATCCTAAGTTTATGGTGAGTGGTAAAGTTTAGCAATGAGTAAAAAAGCGAATATGAATGTATTTTTACATTTTCTTTTGGTAATCAAACAGATGGATAACTTCACTGTAACGCAAGCGAAAGACGCTTTATTACATGAACAATCAGCGTTTACTGATGCGGTGGAAACCCGAAAGTTTATATACCGTCAATTAACTCGTAATGTTGAAAAAGGACTATTAAAGCGAACCAATAAATTAAACAATGGAGTTAAAGAAGTTATTTACTCAAAAACGGAGTTATTTTTAAATTTAGCAATTGTGCCTAATTCTAGAGGAAGTAGAGCAAAAAAAATTTATATTCCTAACAATAACTCTACCAACGCCACAGCTGAAAATCTTGAAATTACTGAGTACCAAGAAGAGCTTAAAAAAGACTTACTAACATATGAAATTGATTTAAATACCGTGCTTGAAGAAGCTAAAGAGTACAAACGCCTTACTACGCGTTACCCTAAACTACATGAACAATTGCAACTGCATCACACTCAGGCTAAGGAAAGATCGATTAAATTACTTGGCAAAATAAATGCTTTGCAGACTTTACTGGGTAATAAAATAACAGAAAAACAGCCATGTTAAGGGCTTGGCAAACAGCCTGCTTATCGGTAGTTAAAAAACATTACTCTCAAAACCATAAACACTTTTTTTGTTTAGCTACACCAGGGGCTGGTAAAAGCGTATTGGCGGCAGAAGTTGCTGCTTATTTATTTGATACAAAGCAAATAGACTTTGTGATTTGTTTTTCACCCTCTAGTGAGGTTGCAAATGGCATTAGAAAGACGTTTGCTAAACGTTTAAATTGTAATTTTGACGGTATTATTGGCTCAGTTGGTTGCTCGTATACTTATCAAAACATGCGCTTTTTTAATGACGACTACTGGAAACTATTAAAGAACAACCGCGTGTTAGTGGTGTTTGATGAAATACACCATTGCGCTGGTTCAAGCATTGAGGATGCCAATGTATGGGGGCAAGATATTGTTAAAAATATTCAACAGCAGGCTGCTTTCACGTTAGCTTTAACAGGCACACCTTGGCGCTCTGACCTTCTCCCTATTGCATTAGCAACTTATAGCGACCCTGATAATAAAATTCAGTGCAATTACACTTACTCGCTGCAACAGGCCGTAAATGATGGCGTTTGTCGCAATCCTAAAATTGTTTTAATTGATAATGAAGAAATTTCGGTAACAACAGCAAAACAGGAAACTAAAACCTATAATTCATTAAAGTCTTTGCTAAAAGATCCATCGATTTCCTACCAAGATCTAATTAAGCACGAAGCTGTAATCAATTACATTGTTGCTCAAGGGGTAAGTAAACTTGCCACTATTAGGCAGCAGAATAGCAATGCCGCAGGGTTAATTGTTGCCTCTTCTGTTGAGCATGCAGAGCAAATAATGACTGTACTAACCGACCTTTTTCATCAATCAGCAACCATAGTTACTTACAAAGAAAGCGATGCCGCCGATAGAATCAGTCATTTTCGCTTTAGCAACACGCAATGGATTGTAAGCGTTGGCATGGTGTCGGAAGGTACTGACATACCAAGGCTACAGGTATGCTGCCATTTGAGTAGAGTTAAAACCGAGCTTTATTTTAGGCAGGTGCTTGGCCGTATATTAAGAGTAAATAGCTCGCCCAACCAAGAAGCTTGGTTATTCACCCTAGCCGAAGAAACACTAAGCACTTTTGCAAATAGAATTGACCAAGAGCTACCCGACACTTGTGTACTGATAAGAAATAACGCCATAGCGAATGAATATTTTGGAACAGAGACTCATAAAAAGACAAGCTCCACTACCACTAGGCCCGATAGTCAGCCGATTGCTGAAATTGATGATTTATTATTTTCATGGGGATCAAATCAGCTGAAAACTGAGCTTCAAGAAGCAAGCTTTTTACAGGCCTTTGGCGGATTTAGAGAGCGGGTAATAGAGACGTTTTTAGTAGGTTAATTTGAAGTAATTCACATCAGTTCAGATATTTTTTAATTATTAAGCTTAGGTTTATCTGGCAGGCCCCTATGAGCGAGCAGCGGACGGTCGCTCTAAAACACTTTTGGACAGAAATAAGTTAGAGCCGAAGGACGGCTCTGTGCCCAGACTGTGTGAAAACTCTGATCACCTTTTGGTCTAAGTATGTTCTGCTTATGATCTATTAATCTA
>NZ_JBEOOG010000128.1:0-4896 GCF_040308965.1 Pseudoalteromonas sp. MER144-MNA-CIBAN-0113 | reverse complement strand
GACCAAGGTGATTATTATGCCTTGATCTGATCACTACATATTCTATAAGTTCAATTTATAATGATCTTGCCGTGAATTCCTGCGTTGAACGTACCGTATTTTTTTAACCAATCAAGCTTTAGGTGCCCAAAGTCTTCAATATCTTCCCATCCTTCTGCACCAGAGAGCACAGCGCTAATAGCAAGGAGAAGAATATCGATAAGTTCATGCTTTTTACAACGTTCAATGCGAGGATCTGTAATTGAATTAAAATGTTTCAGAAAAGTAGTGCTCATATTTATGCGACCAAGTAATTATTATGCCTTGATCTGATCACTACTTGCTCTATAAGTTCAATTTATAATGATCTTGCCGTGATGCGCAGGCTTGATTAATATTGGTATGTGGGGCTAATTACGCGCTTACGGTTAGATTGAGGTTGCGATATAAAGTTTTGAATTAAGCTTTTATTAGCCTTCGAAATTACAGGTAGAAAACCTGATATATTAATATCTTGAACTAATGAAGAGTTTGCCTGCCCTGTATAATCTGGCATACAATCACAATCTATACAGTGGCAATTATCCATTGTTTTTGAGTCATGATTAGCATGATTACTTTCAGATTTTTCTTGGTGCCCACCATCATGATGATCATGGATATTAACAGTATTGTTTAGAGATGTTAGTGCATTAGAAGTTATGGCCATTTCAGAACACAAATGAATAGCTGTAGCAAATACTTGTCCATTTACAGACAAATATATCAAAATATAAAATAGCCAATTCAAACGTTGCCCCATGGATAGTTTTATCCTCACTAGTATGTTACTTCACTATAAACTTATAGCATATTTATTCTGGTAATATTGATTGAAATCAAGCATTCAAACAATCCCTTAAAATAATTATGGTTACTCTCATTCATCATCCAATTAACCATGTGGTGCAGGTACAGACCAGAGAATTACAAATACGAGAGAAGCAGCTATGAACGCGCTCCCAATGATTTTTAGCCATACTCTCCCTGTTTTATTCTGGTATTTAAGCAATAGCATTATTGTAATTAGCGTCTGGACTAAGTAATAAAGAGCAAATCCTTTAGAAGCGAAGTTAATTATTTCAAAAACATTCGAAGTCCAGACCAAAATAATTGCTAAAATGACCACTAACATGTATCCCATATTAGTTGAAATTTTAGACTTGAGAAGCTCTCTAACTAGACCTCCACCACCGATTGTATCGGCTAGTGCAGCACTTAGTTGGCTTGCTGTTGCAGCAATTAAAAGCAGAATAGGTAAGACCCAAACAGCTTTGCCTAATGTATGGCTAATCGTAGTTTCATTTAATTCAACAATAGGAAATTCTAAAAATATTGGACAGGTTAAACCTATAAAAATGACATATAGTACGATTGCGATCCCTTGTGAATATTTGACTGCCTTTATACGTTGAGTTGCTGAATATTCTGCCCCCATAAAACGAGTTGTTTCGAACCCTTGTGTAACCATCAGCATTCCAGCCAGCATACTAATTATTTCGAATTTACTTAAACTCTGAGTAGCTGAATGTTCAAACCAAGCCTTACCTGTCGATATGTCATAAGTAAACAAAGCAACCAATACACCAACTATAATAGAAAGTTTGATGGTCACAGCATAAAGCTCTATAGCTTCTAAACCCTTCGCACCTCTAATCCAAGCTACAGCCATTATCGAAAGTAATACCGCAGTTGTGGCAACTCTTACAATATACAAATTTTCAATACCAAGGCGGTCAAAAACAAATGCAGAAAACAGACTGATATAAAAAGCGACAGATATTGCATATGCCCCTCCAAGAAACCATTGACCAACCTGTTCAAGCTTTACAATAGATCCACTAGGGTTTTCAACTAAATATGGCTCAGCATGAAGTATATTGAAGCGAATAATAGCTCCCAAAGCTAATGAAAACAGTGATAAAACTACAATTCCAGCTAATGCCCACTTTCCCATAGTGGCATGCAGTAGTGGTGCAACAATTAAAAATCCACTGCCAATGATTGAGGCTAAGGGAGTTACGGTCGCCCTCCATTGTTGCGAAAAGCGAAATCGTTTATTAAACAAAACTATAACTACAACTAATGAAAAGAAAATTGCAATACCGTTATGCAACATACTTCATACTCCTAAGATTAATGATGTTTATACCAGCCAGCTTTTTTAATGTCATTCCAAGAGGTATTTTGGTGACAAGCAAAACATTCTTCTACAGGTGCTTTGTGCTCCCCTGCAACCTTTGCAGATATCTTTTTAAAATGTTTCATATAGTGGCTAGGTGGTGCCTCATGGCATTGATTACAGTCGTTTGACTTGTTTGATGGGTGAACAAATGAAGATAGAGACCACTGTTCAGTGCTATGACATTGAACACAATCATCTGAAAACAACCCAAAATGCCTATCATCGTTAGCATGACAAGTAGCACAATTAAGCAACGCTTCTTTTGTACTAACATGCGGATTAATAAGTAGCGGATCCACTTTCCGATTATCCGATAACATTTCTTTGAAAAGCTTTTGCACAGCCGTGCCTTGATCAAACGGGGTATTATCTTCCGGTAACATGCGTAAACCTATATCAGAGAGTGCCTCATGATCCATTTTAGATATACGTGCTGCTTTTCCTTGATGCTCCATATGACATGAATTACATTCAGCTATATCGACATGAAACAAAGTAGGCTGACGCTGGATTATTTGAGTATCATTGGCATGGCAAACAACGCAATTTTCACGCGTAACCCCCGTTATTGGCGTATGGCAACTTTGACAATCATCTTCTAAAAAGGAATGAGCTTTACTTAAATCTCCAGGGATAACGGTCATTTCCCAATTTACATCGGGTAACTCACTCGAATGGTAATAGTGACTTATCAACGCAGCTATAATCACTGCTATAATTCCACCAAAAATATATTTGATCATAACCACCTCAAGCCAAAATAAATTTCAGCAGTTATATGAAAAATTATTAGCACATATAAGATCATGGAAATAGATATATGAAACTTTAACCACCGTTTGAACCAAAGCTTCGCTGTATCATGAATACGAATGCTGTAATCAATATCTGATATTGCATCGACCAATCGCAAAATTCTTCTCTCATTGCTAGTTCGACTTAAGCCAAGACTAGATGAAAAGAGTGATGGAGAGTGTGAGTTTAAATCACTTGGCATAGCGTTAATATGTTTCGAACAAAATCGTTCATGCAATTCAATTTTTTCATCTTTTAATTGATTTTTTAATTCTTCTTTTAGTTTTTTCTTATCTTTTAATTTTGATGATATTAAGCTAAGTATGTATCGCCCAATGAAGCCACTAATCGCAACTAGCATCATTAAGAGCACCAATAAAATACCAATTAAACTATCAAAACGGTGAGCGCTATGTAGTAATCCTATGATTGGTCCTATCACCCCAGCATAGATATGCCAAACCAATAATGTTGACATAGGAACCTTCTTGGTCACCCAGGTTTTTATTGATTTATTTCTCTTGATCACTAAGTAAATTAAAGGAAAAAACATCAAAAAGGCGGCTATTATTCCGAGCATGCTCCCACTAAAACTGCCAGGAAAACGTGGTGAACTGTGCCAAACAAATCCACCCCATAGCACGATCATCAGCAACACTAAACTGGCAACAATTGTTCGTTCTTGATTTGCCATCACTTTATACCTCCACTTTTACAGGGGTTTTGGGTATTGATTGACAAGCTAATACATAACCATTTTCTTTATCATCTTCCTCTAGGCCATCATCCACATCCATTTCTACTTGCCCTTCGAGCAACTTGACTTTACATAAGCCACAGCTTCCTGCTCTACAAGAGCTATCAATATCAACATCTAAATTTTCCGCTACATCAAGAATGCTTTCTCCTTCTGCTGCTTTTGCATGTTTATTTGACTGAGTAAAGGACACTTCAAAACCATTATTAATAGCTTCAGCTTTGATACTGGTATTTTTATCTATATTCCCCATGATAGGACTTTGTGGTTTATTTTCTTTCTTCACAGGGCTACTACCACCAAAACCTTCAATTTTCACTCTTTGAGGCATCATACCTAACTCAATAAGCATATTTTTCATAGCATCCATCATCGGTGGAGGCCCACAGATGTGAGCAGTTTTTTCCGATAGCTCTGGAACAAAGTCGTTTACCAATTGAGAAGTAAATCTACCTTGAGGTCCCATCCAAGCAGTTCCTTCAACTCGTGTCATGCTCACTAAGACATGTAAGTTTTTATGACGAGATTGTAAATACCTTAATTCTCGTTCGAAAATAAAGTCATTTGATGTTCTTGCACAAAAAAGAAAATAGATATTTCCTTTCCAACATGTAGAGGTTAAATATCTGACGGCACTCATCATGGGGGTAATCCCAACGCCACCAGATACTAAGACAATGTTCTCTTCATTATTTCCGTTGAAGTAGAACTTACCATTAGGTGCTTTTATTTCAAGCGCATCTCCTATGCAAACGTTGTCGTGCATGAAGCGAGAGACTAAGCCTTGCTCCTCTCTCTTTATTGTTACTTCAAAATAATCTCTCTGAGTGGGTGACGAGGCAATGGTATAAGAGCGTTTTATTACTTTAGGCTGATCAGGGATATTGAGAGAAAAAGTAACAAACTGGCCTGGCTCATAATTAAATGGTAGAGGTTCCCCAGCTAAAGATGCCAATCTAATAGTTTTTACATCATGTGTTTCATTAAATATTCCTATGACATATACAGTACCTTTGAAAACGCCCTTTTTCTTTGAAGCCAAATTTGTAGATTCATTACTAGTAACCGGAGTTTTTCAAGTTAGTTGTCGCCTCAAGTTAAATTTTATGCCGCCCGCATTTCTTCTTTTTTCTCAGGATTC
>NZ_JBEOOG010000127.1:0-4912 GCF_040308965.1 Pseudoalteromonas sp. MER144-MNA-CIBAN-0113 | reverse complement strand
CTGCAAACCGGGTTGCCAAATCGATGATTTACTGCCTTGGAATATCAAAAGCTAGGTGTGGATTGCCGGACGCTTACCTTCTTTGCTGCTAAGCCAAACACCTTTTTGAGAATTTAGCGCTATGTTACTTGAGAGATCCCCTTCAGCTTTTCGGTACTCAGGTATCAATCAATTTTCTCCAAAAGTTGGCCAACCTCACAATCGAAAAGATCACAGAGTTTATCAATAGCTTCTAAATCAATACGCTGTGCTGTTTCTTTATAAAGAAGGGTTATTGTATTTCTATGCAGCCCCGTTTCTCTGGCAACATCCATAACTTTCATTTTCCTTTCGCCCATTAGGCGAGCTAAGTTACATCTAATCACACCGTTTAACCTCTAAAGTAACTTTTTGTCACCTAAAATGACAAAAAGTCATTGACAAATGCATTTATGGTTGCATAATGTTATTCAGGATGACAAAAAGGTTTTTTGAATTAACCTTTGTCATTTATATTAGCATGACAATTAGGTGAATACTATGCAATCAACATCTACTTATTTAACTACATCAGAGTTATCAAAACTTATTAAATATGACTGTCGAACTATTCGAGAGCAATTGAAAGATTCGGTATTGCTGGAGGGGGTTCATTACATACGCCCATTTGGAGGGCGAAAGATCCTATACGACTGGGGGGCTATACAGCGTGATATGTGTAAATTTTCTTTACAAGCTATGGCAATTCCAATGTCAAATGGAGGTATTTGTCATGGGTAGTATTAATTCACGTGGCTCAGGAAAATTGTACCTCGATTTCAGGTATAGAAATCAAAGATGTCGAGAGCAAACTAAGTTAAAAGACACACCTGCGAATAGGAAAAAGCTACAAAAGTTACTCGATAAAATTGAGGCTGAGATTTTATTAGGGTGCTTTGATTACGCGAAAACGTTTCCTAATAGTCCTCGATTAAAAAAGATCAAATATGCAGAAGAGGTTTTAAAAAACTCTGATGCTAGCTTTCCAATATTTAAGGACTTTGCTGAACTTTGGTTTACTGAAATGCAAGTTCAATGGCGGAAAAGTTATATCGCAACTATTCGAAATATATTGTTTAACAGGTTGATACCGTTTTTTGGAGAGATGCCAATAAATGAAATATCAAAATCACAGTTACTCAATTTTAGAGTGCAGTTAACACAATTGAAAAAAAATGGCGGTGGTTTGTTCTCTCCAAACCATATAAATCGGCATATGAAAGTTATGAGGTCGATTTTGCAAGAAGCAGCGGATCGATATGATTTTATAACTCCTTACAAGGGTATAAAGCCATTGAAAGGGCCTAAGCATCATATAAAGCCTTTATCTACCAATGAAATTGCGTTGATCCTCGAGAATGTCCGTGAAGACTTTAAAGAGTATTTTACAGTTAGAATTTTTACGGGTATGCGTACTGCAGAAATTGATGGCCTTAAGTGGAAATTTGTTGATTTTGAGCAGCGCGTTATTTTAATTCGAGAAACATTAGTTTCTGGTCGTGAAGAGTATACGAAAAATGACTTTAGTCAGCGTGAAATTCAAATGAGTGATGTAGTGCTTCGAGCAATGATGAGTATGAAAAAACGAACAGGGCATCTTAAATATGTTTTTTGTGACAAGAGTGGAAAACCTCTCGATCATAATTGGGTAACAAAAAGTGTGTGGTACCCATTGCTTAGGCGGTTAGGAATTGAAAGAAGGGTTCCCTATCAAATGAGGCACACCGCAGCAACTTTGTGGTTAGCTTCAGGTGAGAGCCCTGAGTGGATAGCTAATCAAATGGGGCATGCAAATACTGAGATGCTATTCCGTACATATAGCAGGTATGTCCCAAATTTAACTAGAAAAGACGGTTCTGCAGCTGATGGTTTCTTCAGCAAAATTTTAAAGCCAAGCCGATAAAGCTACACTTTTTATTACTTCAGGAATTTGATTATGAAAACTTTTGAAATTGACTCTATACAGCCATTACTATCTGATGTTATTGAATTTAAAAGATTTATGGGGCGTTACTATTTAAGTAATATAACTATAAAGGAAGACTCCATTGGCCAAAAATGTTGGGTTCTGACTTTATCTGATGGCACCGGTGATTTTAATGTTTATTGTAACTCTCAAGAGTTGATGACTATTGAGCTTAAGGCCCATAGCATAGTGCATGTTGAAGCTGCTCTTTTACAGACTCATGGTAGTGCTTACTTTAAATGTAAGAATTTATTGGAATGTAACCATTCACATAAATTTGGAGAAGATCTGTCAAATCTTCCTAGATCGCAATGTCCTTTGCCAAAGTATTTTGACGCTCTCATCGTTCTCGTAAGCCGTGTACAAAACCCATTTCTAAGATCTTTTATTAGGTCTGTATTGTTACAAAAGTCAGTGGGAGTGAGGTATCTGCAGTGCCCTGCAAGTCTTAATTATCATCATAATTATCCTGGTGGATTATTGAGACATTCTGTTGAAATAGCATGGGATATTTTGGGAGTAGGTGACTTAAATTCGCATGAAAAAGATATCGCTGTTGTTGCCGCGTTATTACATGATATTGGTAAAACGCTTACTTTAACGTCATCAATGAGAAGAACAGAAATCGGTAAGTTAGTGGATCACAGTCAGTTAACTCTTGAAGTTTGCTCTAATGAACTTAAGAAGCTGGAAAGCTTGGCTCCAAATGTTGCGAACCATCTGAGGCATGCATGGACTTGTTATTCACCCAAAGCTAGATATGGCTTCAAACCTAAAACTCAGGTTGCAAAATATTTACAAAAAGTTGATAGAATGAATGCTGAAAATGACTATGGAGAGGGATTCATTCCACAATTTTCGAACGTCACTGAAGTGCTGCGTGAAACGGTTGGAGGTTAGAATGAACTTGATTAATTGTGATTTTCAAAAAGTGGCAGGTTCTAAGTTGTTAAAAGCATTAAAAAAGGAGCTTTATTTGAATGTAGGTGAGCCATTTACCCAGTTAATGGTAAGACCGCAAAAGACTTTTGAAGGCTATCAGTTAGATCCTGCTACTCATGCAAAGGCACAGGCTGTACTACAGTACTTTAGCTCTTTTGGTTGTCCTATCAGTATGTTGAGGCTGGGGCGCTCTCTATCTCCTATGAATAAATTTGCAGGGTCTATACTTTCTGATGAGTTTGCTCAAACATATTTAATTTATGGTTTTCGAGTTATGCATATGTTTAAAAGTGACTTTACTGTGAGAGATAAACTTGTTGCTTACATAGCAAGCGTAGAGTTTAGGCAATCGTCGGAGTTACTTCTTCATTATATTCAAGATAAAAAGTTAGATGTTGAGGCTGAAGTCATAGGGCTCGCGTTAACTGGTATGGCGAGAGATGGACCAAGTATATTAAAGTTTTGATATATAATAGTGGTTTTTTGTATCCGTCAGTCAGTGAGAGATTTACCGATGGATACATTATGTTTTAAAATCGGTTTGTTTATGTGAGACTGTAAAAGATTTTGTGTAAATGGCTGGTTTCACTGTTAAATCCGATCCTGATATATAATCTCGAACTGTGCCATCGCTGGCTTCCAGTTGCGTATGGGCATAGTCCACTTTTTTGAAGCCTGATGCAAGGCCAAGTACAGCACCTTCATGACGGCTTCGTCGTTAGGGAACGACCGGCGAGTTTTGGTGATTTTGCGCAGTGACGCATTCAGCGACTCAATGGCATTGGTGGTATAAATGGCCTTGCGTATCTCAACTGGGTAGTCGAAGAACACACTTAAGCGTTCCCAGTTTGCCCGCCATGAGCGGCTGATGGTGGGATGCTCAGAGTCCCATGTCGAGGCGAAATTTTCTAGTGCCTGCTCGGCTTCAGCGCGAGTAGCCGCGCCATAAATGAGTTTTAAATCAGCGGCAATAGTCTTGCGCTGTTTCCAGTTTACGTACCGCAGAGAGTGGCGAATTTGGTGCACAATGCACAGTTGCACTTGAGTCTTCGGGTAAACCGCCTCAATGGCTTCTGGGAAGCCTTTAAGGCCATCGCAGCAGGCAATGAAGATATCGTCTACACCACGGTTTTTCAGCTCGTTCATTACCGATAGCCAGAATTTAGCGCCTTCAGTTTGAGCCATCCACAGCCCGAGCAGCTCTTTTTCACCGTCAGTGTTGATGCCAAGCGCTAGGTACACTGACTTATTCTGTACAACACCAGAATCACGGCTGCGAACGACTAGACAATCAAGGTAAACAACTGGGTACAGCTTTGCCAACGGACGATGCTGCCAGGCCTTGACCTCGTCCATGACGGCGTTGGTCACCTGAGAAATGAACGTCGGCGAGACTTCAACACCATAGGCTTCTTCAAGGTATGCTTGAATGTCACGAGTAGTCATGCCACGCGCATACAATGCTATGATGCGCTCATCAAATCCATTCAGCTGGCGTTCGCCTTTGCGAACTAACTTGGGCTCAAAACTACCGTTACGGTCACGAGGAATATCTAGTTCGACATCGCCATTGATGCTACGAACAGTTTTCTTGGTTTTACCATTACGAGAGTTGCCGCTGTTGTTGCCGGCTGAGTCATTTGGTGCGTAGCCTAAATGAGCTTCCATTTCAGCCTCTAGCACCCGCTCTGCCACCTTCTTGGTAAGCTGTTTGAGTAGGCCGGCTTCGCCTAAGATGTCTTCTGGGGAATCACAGCCGTCAAGCAGCTGGTCGATGAGTTTGTCTGATATTGGCATTCTGATATCCTTCTTCGATATTGTTAAGAATGCCATTTACACAGATATTTTTACACTCTCGTTTATGTAAGTTATACATTTAAGTTATAGTAAGCCCAGTCAGTCTCAAATAATGGCTGTGATCCATTTCTGTGTTGATAGAATAAAATTTCAATATTAATCAACAATTAAAAGAATTCGTCAAAAACG
>NZ_JBEOOG010000126.1:0-5048 GCF_040308965.1 Pseudoalteromonas sp. MER144-MNA-CIBAN-0113 | reverse complement strand
GAGTATTATTCATGGACGCTCCTAACATGATTTGATTTACTTAGTATAGCAAACCAACACAGAAATGGATCAGCGCCGTATTCGTGCAGTATTTACTTACCTACAAAATCGATTTAACTAAATTAAATATACCTTGAGTTATTAGATGTTAAAGTGCATATAACTCAAGGGGTAAGCCATCTGGATCGGCAAAAAAGGTGAATTTTTTGCCGGTTATTTCATCTTCTCTAATATTTTCGACGATGACATTGTGTGACTCTAAATAATGTTTAGCAGTATTAATACACCCAACTTTAAATGCTAAATGTCTAAGTCCTTGTACTTCGGGGTAGCTTGGTCTACTTGGCGCATCATTAAACGAAAATAATTCTAACTGACTACCATCAGGTAAAGCTAAATCGAGTTTGTAAGACTGACGCTGTGCACGATAATGCTCATTAATAATCGTGAGTTTTAATATTTCACTATAAAAATGTTTAGAGCGTGGGTAGTTGCTACAAATGATGGCTACATGATGAATGCCTAGTAGTTGCATATATTTTCCTTAAAAAGCAAAAAGCGCACTAAAAGCAGTGCGCTGTTTATCAATACATGTGCATGGTCATATATATTAGCTTTTAGCTAGGCTTTGCGTCTTTACACGCTTTTACAGCCGGTGCAACAAGCTCTAAACCCGTTTTATCACACGGTGGAAGTTTAGCATCGCTAACAGCAATGGGTGTTACTCGCTCGCCCCATTTGATATAGCTTGCCGCCCACGTTAGGCCTGCTCCAAATGCAGCCGACATAATATTGGCATGCGGCTTAATTAAACCTTGCTCAACGGCCTCACACAGCGCAATGGCAATCGTTGCAGCAGAGGTATTACCGTATTCGCCAATGTTTACTATTACTTTTTCGTCATCCACTTTTAAACGGTTTTGAATTGCTTGAATAATGCGTAAGTTAGCTTGATGCGGAACTAGTACATCAATATCATCGAGCTTAAGATTGGCTTGTTCAAGCACGTCGTCACAGGCTTCACTCATGCCTTTAACGGCACGTTTAAATATTTCACGGCCTTCAAATAAAAGGTCTGATGGACCAATTGGCTCATATTTATTTAAATCACTGCCAAAATTAGTAATGTGTAAAATATCACGATCTTCGCTGTCACAACCGGTTTTAGTCCCTAATAAGCCTGCAGGTGTTTCTGCTGCTTCAAGCACAACGGCACCGGCACCATCACCAAATAAAACGGCGCTGTCGCGTCGTGCCCAGTTTACATACCACGTCATGCGCTCAGCCGCGATAACGACTGCTTTTTTGATCATGCCAGCTTGAATTTGCGCTGTCGCAGCTTGTAAAGCATATAAGAAACCAGAACATGCCGCGTTGGTGTCCATGGCTGCAGCGCCTGTGGCACCAATATTTTTTTGTACTAATGAGGCGGTGTTTGCAACTACTGTTGAGGGGGTGCACGTTGCTAAAATAACTAAATCGATATCTTTTGCATCTACGCCAGCACAAGCAATGGCATGCTTTGCAGCCACACTAGCAAGTTCAGCAGTACTTACATGGCTAACTCTGCGAGACTTTATACCCGTACGTGTGGTGATCCACTCATCGGTTGTATCTACAATTTCACTTATTTCGTCGTTGCTGATGCTTGCTGGTGGAATGCATTTACCCCAACCAGTGATATGTGCGTAAGGCATAGTGTGTTCTCTTAAAAGTGGTATGACGTGTTCGTCTAATGAGGACGTTATATCAAAAATTAGCTGTTAACACTAGTTTATAGCATGGTTTGCTTAGTAATTACTGCTATTTTACGGACTATTTGCTGCATTTTTGTTTAAAGGTAAGTGGCTTGTTTTTATTGTGTTAATTAAATGCTTTTAATGATTGTGCGTGTTTTACACGATAGCTCATAGGCTTTCTAAGCTTAATAGAATACGAATACTTTGTTGACCATATATGCTTGAGTGCGGCTGAGTGAGCAGCTAATATGGGGCGCATATTATGAAATCATTACTTAAAAAGCATTATTTATAATGGATAACAAAGCAATGTATATTCAGTCAGGTGAATCTTATTGTGTTAATTAAAACCGATCCTGCTATTAGCCGGTTATTAATGCTACGCAGTGGCGCCATTGCTGTGCAGCTTATTGCGGTGTTAAGCGTTTATTTTTTATTAGAGCATCAAATTGCGCTCATGCCGTTGCTAGCCGTTATTACGCTTGAGGCGGTTTTTCAGTTAGCAAGTATCTTTGCTTATAGAAATGTTAGCCAAGCAAAGCCTGTTGGCATGCTGATGCAACTGACCGCTGACGTACTTTTTTTAACTATTTTGTTGTCTTTAAGTGGCGGTGCAACTAACGCATTTGTGTCGTTATTATTGTTACCTATTATGATAGCGGCAATTACATTGAGCGCTCGTGGGCTTGCCTATATTGCTGTGCTGGCTATCGCTGCCTACAGCATGCTACTGATTAAAATGCCAGAGCATAGCATGCACCAAATGAACATGAGTGGCCACTTTATTGGCATGTGGGTTAATTTTGTCATCAGTGCCTGCGTGATTGCGTTGGTTATTGGTGCAATGAACCGTGCCTTACAACAACGTGAGCGCACTATTGCCAAAGTTAGAGAGAAACAGTTACGTAGTGAACAACTGGTTACTCTCGATGGCGCAGCGGCGCAAATTACTCATCAATTAGCAACGCCTATTGCTAATTTACAATTATTGTTTGAAGAGCTTGTAGAAGAGTATCCCAACAATGAAATTATTCAGCAAATGCAATCACCCTTGCTGCAATGCCGCACTCAGCTTAATGATTTTAGAGAGCTCTCTATGCAGCTACGAGATAAAAACACGCAAACACCTATAAAAGCAGAGCAGCTGCAAAATCAAATTCATGATACGTTGCTATTACAATACCCTAATCAACAAATAAACTGGCTTAATGAGGCGCCTAAAGCCACATTAAAAAGTGATGCCATGCTGCTACCTGCAATTTTAAATTTATTACAAAATGCAGTACTTGCTAATCAAAAACACGCCCAAGTGCAACTTGAACTAAGTTGGCAGCAACCTGACGCACAAAACATTGCGTTAATTATTCGTGACTTTGGCGCTGGTTTTTCACCCTCAGAGTTAGCAGAGTTAGGCGGGCAGCTCATGCCCAGCGAGCAAGGTATGGGAATAGCGGTTATGCTATCAAATGTCACGTTTGAGCGTTTAAATGGTTCGTTAACTGTTTATAATCACCCCGATGGTGGGGCGGTGGCCAAGATACAAATGCCACTATTAATAACCGAGTCGGCGCTATGAAGCTGCTAATTATTGAAGATGACATTAACCTTGCTACCACTTTGGCAAGGCGCTTAACAAAATACAGCTTTAACTGTGAGGTTGCACATAACCAAACAGAGGCTTTACTTAGGGCTCGCCAGCAGCAACCTGATTGTATTTTATTAGATATGAAGTTAGCAGATGAAAATGGGCTGGCGCTTATTGCACCGCTGCGACACTTGTTACCCAAGGCACATATTGTACTACTTACTGGCTTTGCAAGTATAGCTACAGCCGTAGAGGCGATGCGTTTGGGCGCTAATGACTATTTAACTAAGCCTGTCGATATGGCAAGCTTATTAAAAGTGCTAAAAGTAGAGCCGGTATCGACAGTAACCGAAATTCCTGAAGAGGTTATGTCACCCGAGCGTTTAGAGTGGGAGCATATTCAACATGTATTGCACAGTAACAACGGTAATGTATCAATGACTGCAAGGCAGCTTAATATGCATAGACGCACTTTGCAGCGCAAGCTACAAAAAAAACCTGTGCAGCAATAAGCCCTCACTTGAGCAAGCAATTAATGACCCATACCGCCGCGCTAATAAAAAGCCAAAAAATTATACTGTTCGACGCCCAGTGCAAGCTTTGTAGTGCGTGGTGTAATTTTATTATTGCTCACGACCCTCAGGCCATGTTTAAACTGTGCAGTGTACAATCACCAAAAGGGCAGCAAATATTAATGCACTTTGGCTATTCGACAACTGATTTTGCCTCTATGGTTTACATTGAAAACGCTCAAGCATTTATACAAAGCCATGCATTTTTTGAGGTGATTAAACAGCTAGGCTATCCGTGGAAACTTAGTGGTATGTTTAGTGTGTTGCCAAATCGTTTTAACAATTGGCTTTATGATAAAATTGCATCAAATCGATATACCTTATTTGGTAAATATCACTATTGCAGGATCCCTTCAAAGCAAGACCAAGCCCACTATTTATAAGTGCTTTAATAGATGCCTGAATATATTGGCTGTGCTAAAATCGCGGCGTTTAATTACTAGTAAATAGGTTTTAAGGGCTTTTTCATGGCAAATACGGCGCACGCACTGCATATTTTAGTAAAACATAAAGAGATTGCAGAAGACATCATCAAGCAATTAGGCAAAGGCGCAAAGTTTCAAACTTTAGCTAAAAAGTATTCGTCATGCCCATCGGGTAAAAAAGGCGGTGATTTAGGTGAGTTTAGACGAGGCCAAATGGTTCCACAGTTTGATAAGGTTGCCTTTAGTGGTGCAATTTTAGAACCGCATTTAGTAAAAACGAAATTTGGTTGGCATGTGATTAAGGTGCTTTATCGTACATAAACTAACGCAATTTTAAGTTGCCGCTATACTTATCATTTGTTTAGTTTGTTACATTGCTAAAGCAACTTGGAATAACTATGAAGCTTATTATTTTATGCTGCAGTTTAATTTTAATGGCAGTGTCATTTTTTGCCAGTAGCACTGAGCAAACGATCACCCTTAAGCTTGGCAAACCAAGCACCCAAGACATACCAAAAAACCACTATATTTTAACATTATTAGAAAAGAGCTTTGCAAAGGTTAATGTAAAGCTCAATATTGCTTATAGTCTTGAGCCAATGAATACTAAAAGAATTTTAGAAGAGCTCACACGTAACGATGATGTTAATTTAACCTGAGATCTGCTTAAGCGATAACTAGTGCGTTGAGCTCTACGTCAGTTAAATTAAGGTGTGGCTTATTTTCT
>NZ_JBEOOG010000125.1:0-5223 GCF_040308965.1 Pseudoalteromonas sp. MER144-MNA-CIBAN-0113 | reverse complement strand
TACAGGCTATTTAAACCCCGAAGCTCGCAACTCGTCACTTCCTTAATCCCTAACGGCTTCTCTTTACCCTCTGTGGTAAATAAAATCACTAACAGACGCGACATAAAGCCCCGTCTACAAAACCATTTTAACCACAGAGTACACCGAGGCGCTGCGCGCTTCACAGAGAAACAAGCTTGCGCGGCGTAAAGCCCCGCCTACAGGCTATTTAAACCCCGAAGCTCGCAACTCGTCACTTCCTTAATCCCTAACGGCTTCTCTTTACCCTCTGTGGTGAATAAAATCACTAACAGACGCGGGATAAACCCGCGCTACATTATATTAAATACCGCTTATGGCTGCTACTGCTACACCTAGTTGATATAGAATCTGTGTTGCGGTGCTCCAAAGCGTTAGCTTATCCATATGGCCTGCATCTAGTGGGACAACAATGGTATCGCCAGGTTCAAGTTGGTTTGAGTTATTAACTGCAAACCAGTTGCCGGTATTTGGTATTTTTACCGAGCCGTTGGCTTTTATAATGTAAATACGGTCATCAGCAGCGCGCTCTTTTAAGCCACCGCTTAGGTCTATATATTCGTCTACGCTTATACCTGCTTTATATAGATGCGAGGTAGAGTAGTTAACCTCACCTATTACACTAATTGAGTCGCGCTCACTTGGTACATAAAGTACATCGCCATCTTGCAGTACTAGGTTTTGCTCATTGTTAACAATAAGCGGTAAATCTATAACTAAACGGCCTACGGCATCAACGTTAGCAAGGTCCTTTAGCAACTTATTCATTTCATCGTAAGTAAGTGTGTTGCTACTTACTGAACTTTGAAAGCTTTTTGATGCTATATCACGGCGAAGCTCGGTAGATAAACGCGCTAGCTGTTGTTGCTCTTGTTTTTTAATTGATTGGCGAGTAAATACAGCGGCATTAGTGGCTGCAAACTCAGAAAAGCCACCAGCGCGTTCTAGTAAGTTACTTAAGGTTTCACCGCGGCGAATAGTATAGGTGCCCGGAAATTTAAGCTCACCTTTAAGCTCTACTTTTAAGTTTTCTTGCCAATTTGGTATAGCAAATATATTTACGCTGTCTTTACTTTGTAATGAAATATTAGATGCTGTTTTACCTTGCATGGCGCTTTTAAGGTCAAACTTAATATGCTCAATGTTTGATACATCGTTATTGGCAATTCTTGTTACTTCTGCTTGTTGTGTATAAGCCGACTCTAACAAGCCACCCGCTGCAGTAATTAGGTCTTTTACTTCACCGCCTTCCATTAACGGGTAAATGCCTGGGTACATTACACTGCCGCTAATTTCCACTATTTGCATCGCCTGCATTACACCAGCCTGCTGCTCTAACTTAGCAATTACCGGTTTAAGTAAATTATGGCGGCTGAACAAGGCATAACTTTTTGCATCTTCTTCTTGTTCTTTTAGCTTTTTCTCAAGCATTTGCGACATGCTTAAGTTTGGGTTTACCTCTTCAAACTCTGACTTTTCAGTAGTAACACCAACGTATTTTTCAAACTCTTTTTGTTGGTATTCATGCCAAAGCTCTGCTTTGCGTTGTTGATCTTGCTGCTCTTTAGTTAACGCTAAATTTGCAAGCGCTATATCTTCTAATGCTTTTTCTTCAAAACGACTGAATACAATAATTTTATCGTTAGGGTTAAGTGGTAAGTTGTTCTCAGTATTTTTTGTAATGGCTTTTGCTAAATCGAACTGATGAATTTCAATATCACCATTTACGTTGGTTTCACGCACTACTAATGCATAATCTAAATCGGCTTGCGGTAGTAAGTCACCACGTACTGAGCCTAATATGTCTGAAATGCGCTTACCCTTGTACCACTGGTAATTACCAGGGCGTACTACAGCACCAATTAAACTAATTGAAGTTTGGTATTGCTCACCAATCGCGCTAAAACGAATACGATCGCCATCTTGTGGAATGTAGTTAACTTGCTCTTTGCTAAAATCTACTGAAAGCACTTCTTTGTGTTGGTTATTAAAACGTTCAACTATCACGCTTTTAGCGTAAGCATTTGGCTTGATGCCGCCCGCCATTTTTAATAACTGCTCTGCCGTTTCGCCTTTTTTAAGCTCAAAAATGGCAGGACGTTTTACTAAACCATCAACGGTTACTTGCTCTCCGACCGACGGTATAAATACCACGTCACCCGGTTTTAAAATAATATCGTTGCTGCTATCACCGCGAATAAGTAAGTCGTATAAATCAAAGTTAGTAACAACCTTACCACCGCGTTTTACTTGAATATTGCGCAGTGAGGCAATATCAGACACGCCACCACTTACAAATAATGCATGCGACACAGTAGTCAATGACGATACACTATAACTACCTGGCTTGTAGGCCTCACCTAAAACCAAAATACGAATACTGCGAAGTTTACCAAGCGATACAAACGCTTTAACACCTATAATCTCTTGTTCAACTTTTACTTTTATTAACTCTTTAACTTCAGCAAAGGTTAAACCAGCTACCTGAACAGGACTTAAGTCGGGAATGTTAATACGTCCTTCACGGTCAACTATTACTTCATAGCTTGCGCTTTCTTTACCGTAAAAGTTGATTAATAGCTGATCGCCACGCCCCACTAAATACGTATCGGGTACTGCGGCGTTTTCGTTGGGCATAAATGTGGTGGGTTCGCCGGCAAATAAGTCATAACCGAATGGTTTTACCGTGTTATCTTCAGGCTTAAAGCGTTCTTCATCTGTAAAAGCTTGTTCGTCGGCGGTATTACGCTCACCTACTGTGGGTTTATCTTGTTCGTTATTTTTGCCACTGGCATTGCCTGCACCTTCAAGGCTTGAAATATCTACGCCATATTGCTTTGCAAGTGCCTGCTGTTGAGACTTAGGCAACTTTTGAAACTGCTCTAGTTGAGCGGCTGTTGGCGCAAATGCTAATGCGCTAAAGCTACATATAAGTACAAAAGCACTTAATAAATGTTTAATAACGTTCACGAGTAGGTATTTCCCTAGGTCTACAACCAAAATTGGTGGGTATCATACATTATTTATGGACAAATAAAAAAGGGACTTTAGCCCCTTTCATAGTTTTATTACAATTAATTTACTACTTGATGTTAAAAGCTGTAAACCAATGTTAATGAGGTCTCAGTGTCGGTTGCTTCTTTGTCATCAGCCACATCTGAGTTATTGGTGATATTGTAGGCTACTTTCATTTGTAACGAGCCATTAATTTTAGTAAGTAGCGCAGTTTCTGAGCGAGTTTTAGTATTAGTATCACCATATTCTACCGATACCAACTGAGTAAAACGTGCGTTGTCTGAAATTTTCCAGCTAAAGTCTAATTTACCTAAAGCAATTACTTCGCCTTCGTATTCACCCGCTAGTGAGTTGCCGTTTTCATCAACCTCTTCGCTTACATCTGGGTATTTAAAATACTTATAACCTGGACCAATTTCAGCATTTAGTTTCATGTTTGACTCGTTTAGTAAACGTAAACCATAACCCGCTGAAATAACCGACTCACTTCGGTATGCACCAAAGTAGTCAGATACGTGTGACCCATAAATAAATAAGTGGGCGTGCTTTTCATTTAACTTGTAATTACCTTGTGCTGAAATAGAGTACTTTTCGTTAGTACGCTGTTTTTCTTTTATGCCGTTTTCGTTCTCTACTTCATCTTCTTTGTAGATGCCGTCTAACTTATACTCGTTATTCCAGCTTTCTAAGTTATGTAATACTTTAATACCGCCTTTTAAGGTCGTTGTTTCGGTATTACCGCTGGTAATAATAGCGCCTACTTCGCTGGTAACTTCCCAGGTTTTTTGTTCTTCTTCTGCTGCAAATGCATTGGTTGTAGCTGAGGCTGCTACTAAAATTGATAAAAGCTTAAGTTTCATTAAAAAATAACCCTGTAAAAAATGTATTAATACCTATTAAAAAAACAGCGCGCATATTAATAAATCGAATTTGAGCGCTGCCTTAATAAATAAGTATTTTAAAAAATTAGTCTTGCTTGTGAAAATGTACATCCATTTGCGGGAATGGAATGGTAATGTCTGCGTCGTCTAACGCTATTTTAATGTTTTCCATTAACGACCAGTATGTTGGCCAGTAATCTTCTGAGTTAACCCACGGGCGCACTATAAAGTTAACGCTTGAATCGGCAAGTTCAGAAACTGATACATTGTATGCAGGATCTTTTAAAATACGCGATTCGTTATCAAGCACTGATTTAAGTACTTCTTTTGCTTTTCGTAAGTCGGCGTCGTAGCCAACGCCAATCACAAGGTCAACGCGGCGTGTTGATTCGCGCGAGTAGTTAATAATTGCATCTGACATGATTTTTGAATTAGGCATTACAATAACTTTGTTATCGGGTGTGCGCATTTCAGTTGAGAATATTTCGATTTTTTTAATCGTACCGGCTTTACCGCCAGCTTCAACGTAGTCACCTGATTTAAATGGGCGAAGTAGAATAATTAATACGCCTGACGCAAAGTTAGATAACGACCCTTGCAGTGCTAAGCCAACGGCTAAACCTGCCGCACCTAAAATAGCAATGAATGATGTGGTTTCGATGCCAATTTGTGACAGCGCCATTAAAATAGTGGCTGCAAATACAATGGCATATACAATACTAGAGACAAACGATGAAACCGCTTTATCTACTTTTTTCTTGTCGAATGCTTTTTCGGTTAACTTTGCACAAAATTTAGCAATTCGTCCACCCAGTAAAAATATAACAAGCGCTATGACTGCTTGAATACCGTAGTGTAAGATTAAGCCTGAATTTTCATTCAGCCAATTGAGTATTGAATCCATATTAACTCCTGATAGTGTTATTAAGCAGTTTAGCCGTGTTGTTTATTGTATTGTAAATCTTTAATACGTGTTTGCAACAGCGTATTTCGAGGTTCTAGGTTCTAGGTTCTAGGTTCTAGGTTCTAGGTTCTAGGTTCTAGGTTCTAGGTTCTAGGTTCTAGGAATTTAAAAACCTTACGGTTAATATAGCAAGGTTTTTTATACCCGTAGGCGGGAGTTTACCTCGCGCAGGGTTTAATAAAATGCGCGGGATAACCACCGCCCACGTTCAATACAAACATCATGCTTGGCTTAATCTCTACCTAAAATCTTTGTCTTTAATCTCTTCCTCTGTGAACTCTGTGACCTCTGTGGTAAATAGTGTTTTAATTTTTTGCACCACAGAGTACACCGAGGCGCTACGCG
>NZ_JBEOOG010000124.1:0-5433 GCF_040308965.1 Pseudoalteromonas sp. MER144-MNA-CIBAN-0113 | reverse complement strand
CCGGAGCGGGAAATCGTGCAGGCTCAGGCAGCAGCATAAAACGGGAAAATCGGACAACTACCTTGAAAAACTCCGCATTGGAAAGCACAGCATATGAGAACATTATTGTACTTTAGCAATGATAGTTCGACAGGAGTCATTAATTCTATATTGGATATTGATGTGAATCTGGATAAAGATAAATACTTAAACAGTCTTTTACTAATTGTTATCAGGAATAATTATTTAGAAGAATTAATTAAGTTTATGAAAATTTGATAGGTGGGTTGATGGGAGTAACCCGTTTATCAAGACTTTAATCTATAACATGAGCAGCTCTGCTGCAGAGTGAAACACTATTTCGGTAGTAATCAAAAAATAGTCCCATCTACTACGAGTCCAAATTAACAATAAATAATATAGTAGTCAATAATGAAATTAATAACATTAGGTAAGTTTACTAATAAAATTGAGTTTAAGAGAATAGAAGAAATCCAACATAAAAAAATAAGGGTTAGCTCAATTAATCCAAACAAATTAATTAAAATAGACTATAACCCTATCTCAACAAATGGCAATGACGTTATATTTGAGAATAAAAATTTTTCTTTAGAAAAGTTCTTAGAGAAAGCAAGAAAAGATAACTTGAAAAATTTGGTCGTATTGACCAAGAAAGAGCATATTTTACTTTTGCCATATTTAATAGACTATGATTTAAATGTTTTAGTTTTAGAGCAAAAATTCCCTATATTTGAAAACTTAAAGTATCATTTAAAGGTAGAGGTTAACTACATGATACTTATTAAAAAAATAGAAAAATTAAAATCTCTAAATATCAACTATAAAAGCTTAGCTAAGTTCTTCTCAACAAAACATCAGTATGAAGTAGAAAGAAAAATTAGGTTTAAAAATAATCTCGACAGATATTTTGCACTTGCTTATCAAGGGGGCTATCAAGAGGTATTTAAAATCAAAGAAGAACGACAAGATCGGTGCGTTATTGCTCTTGATTATAATTCGATGTTTGTCAGTTGTATGGACGGAGACTTTTTAAAACCTCAAGATATAAAACATGTGAAAATCTCACCTCTAAAAACTAACATAAAACATCTTGAAAATGGACTTTACAGAGTAAGGTTAAAAAAACCTAAAGATACATTTTTTAAAAAATACCATCCTTTTAAGTACACCGCAACATTGCACTCCCTTCCATTTAACCTATCTAATGATGATTCTATAGAGTTATTATTATTTAAAAATGAACTAGAATATTACAGTAAGTTTTTTCAAGCTTTAGAAATCATTGAAGGGTTTGTGTCGGAAAAAGTTATACCTCACCCGTTATATAAAAAAGCATGCCATATTTATAAGAAGAGAATAAAAGCACGAAAAGAGGAAAAAAGGGAGCTTAGTAACTTATATAAATATCAGTTACTTACTATGCATAGCTCTACTAATCCATCAAGGTTTAGAAAAAAATGTTTTAAGGTGATAGAAGATTTACTAGATTTTATATTTTTAGAGTTCTCAATTAAGAAACCACATAACGTTACGACTTTAGATTTTGTAAAATTTTTGCAAGTCAAAAAACACTTTAAAATATCAAATATAAATGATTGTATTGAGCTTTCTTATCCAGATTTTTCATCAAATAATCAAATTCACAGTATTTCAGCTCAAATTTTAGCTAATTCACGTATTAAAATGATGAAATTAATAGAAGAGTTAGTTAAATACCCTACGCTGGAAATATGTTATGCAAACGTTGACTCAATACATATATCAATACAAAAAGACTGTTTGGATGACTTTATTAAAATAAATAAAGCCAAAATTTCTGACAAGTTAGGTGACCTTAAAATCCAAGCAATAGGAAATAAAGGTTATTGGTTTGATATAGGTCGATATTGGGTTACAAGCAATGACGAAATAGTCGCCTATGCAAACTCAGGATTTAATCACAGTGGAAATGTTAATCCTTTTAACAAAACTAGCAAAAAGGTAATGCACAATAAAATAGGCTTTTTTGAGTTTACAAGAACATATTATAGAAACATTAAAGATTCATTTTCATACTCTAAAAAATTAAATTACGCCCCTTATAATAATACTGGTGACTTTGAAAGGTTTACTTATGATGAAATTTTTTGCGTATCTTCAATGCTTGATACGATTTTAAACGAAAAAATTAAAAGCAGACAAAGTAAAATTGAGTTATTTAATAAATTAAGTTCTTGATGTTGGGTAGCACTAATGTCTGACCTTGCATCGAACTCAGAAGCGAATGGGGTCAAATCTTGACTTCACACATTAAGAATCTTCAATGTCCATTCATGGCACAGAGCCGCCCTTCTGCTCTAACTCATTTTTGTCCAAAAACGAGTTTGAGCGACTGTCTGTTTCTCGCTCATAGCTGCCTGTCAGATTAAGTCCCAACCTATTCATAGAAACTGTAAGATCAGATATGAGCTACTACAGCATAGGCTGTTAACACCAAGCGACTTTGTCGTATCTTAATTACCAAGCGATTCTGTCGTAATCGCTAATTACCAAGGGAATTTGTCGGTCACTTTTTTACGTGTCTGTTAGTGTTTTGTTTTTGGAATACTAGAAGGCATGTTGAGGATGATTGTGATGGATTCTAAAGCTCAACTCACCGTTGACATCATAGCTAAAGTGGTTGAAGGCAGGATAACAATTGCCAATGCTGCTAAGTTACTCAGTAAGTCTCGACGCACTATTGAACGCTACGTAAAGCAATATCAGCAAGTTGGTATTCAATTCGCTGTTCATGGTAACAGTGGCAAAGCCCCACCCAACAAAACGCCGGTATCAATAAAAAAAGTGGTTCAAAAATTGATTCAGGAAAAATATTACGATTTGAATCTGTTGCACTTGGCTGAACAATTAGCTACGAATGAGAACATTGTTATTAAGCGTGAAACCTTACGCGGTTGGGCACATGATATTCATCACGTTAAACGAGCCAAACGAAGACGTAGCAATGTTCGAAAGCGCAGAGAGCGCATGGAAGCACCGGGTCTAATGATGCAAATGGATGGCAGTCCACATCGCTGGTTTGGGGATAAAAAGCACTGTTTAATTGCCATGATTGATGATGCGACCAGTGAAGTATATGCTGAGTTCTTCCCGTCAGAGACCACCGTTGGATGCCTGAAAGTCATGAGAGAATGTATCGAAACGAAAGGTGTGTTTAAAACGCTTTATGTGGACAGAGCCGGTATCTTCGGCGGCCCTAAACGCTGCAACTTCTCACAGATGCAGAGGGCTTGTGAGGAGCTGGGCATTGAAATCATCTTTGCCAATTCACCCCAAGGCAAAGGCCGTATTGAGCGAGCATTCGATACCTTCCAAGACCGCCTTGTTCCCGAGCTTAGGTTGAACAATATTAACGATATTGCCGCTGCCAATGCCTACCTTAAGCATGTCTTCATTCCGCAGTTCTGGCAGTCGAAAGTTCAAGTAAAATCACAGCAAGCACCTGAATTTACGCCTCTGTCGAAACACATCAACCTTGATGATATCTGCGTCATTAAAGACCATCGTAAAATACGTAACGACCATACCTTCAGTTATGGCAATAAGTTCTACCTAATAGATTCACCGCTCAAGCACTCCATTGCCAATCAGAAAATCGAGATAAGGAACACGAGTAAAAAAGGGTTTACCGCTCACTTCGCTGGTCGCAAACTCAAGATCTCGGAAGTAAATGAACCAAGCAAACTGGCATCAGAAGACTTGGCAGTACAGAAGAAACTTGAAGTATTAGCGTTAATCGAAAAACTCGGAAGCGTCAGCGCTGCATCACGCCAAAGTGGCGTATCACGAGACACTATTCATCGGCACTTAAGACTAGTTAAGCGAGGTGGCCCTGAAGCATTAAAACGCCAAGAAACACCTAATCTACGGCACAAAAACTGTGTGGATAAGGCGATAGAAGACGCCGTTGTGCAATTCTCAATTGAACACCCTCACCTTGGTCAGCAGAAAGTCGCGATAAAGCTCAGTGAAGCCCTTGGTGTTGATATTAGCGCGGGCGGTGTGCGCAGCATGTGGCTAAGAAACAATATGAATACCACCGCATTGCGAGTCGAAAAATCTAATGCTCTGGTTGAATCGGCATAAAAGGTAGCCAGTTTAGCAACTGGCTGATATGCTATTTACGACAAAGTCGCTCGGTAATTAGACCGACATAATCCCTTGGTAATCACACTACTACAGCATAGGCTTTAAATTATTTTTATATTGTTCAAGTTTTGACTTATTAGTGTTTCATTCAGAGATTCACTCAATCTCTTTGTTTCAGCTAAAACAGTTTTCCAATACTTTATGCGCTCACTTGCTTGCATATTCGTAAAATCAGTTCGATCTGGAATTTTTGAAAAAGGTAAAGATTCCACAAACTTTAATGAAGGGACTAGCATCACGATATTGTCATAATTTTCAGTTTTAACTTTTCTTTTTAAATTTTTATCAAACCAACCAGCTTTAGGTGTTGAATTAAAATGTGGATATAATATTAATCCGTTTGAATTTTCTAACTGAAAATCAAAATGGTAGTCAATTATCCCACCATCTCGGTATATGCCTCTTGGAGCATCACTTATATTCTTTATTCCTTCCATGACCAGAGGGATTGATCCTGAAGCCAATAATGCATCGCTAAAATTACTTTCAGTTAGGTCAACGTATTGAGTATCAAATCGGCAGTAGTCATCTATAAGAAGGTTGCTAGATGCTGGTCTGAAAACAAATCGTTCATATTGCTTTTTAATAAGCTTACGATTGATTCTATTCAGCCCCATACTCTTAACTAGTCCTATAGCTTGAATAAGTTTATTTTCTGATGATACCAAACCATTACTTTTATTTACTAAAAAATGAGCTTTGAAAACAGGATTGTTGATGACTTCAGTTACGCCATCCTTACCAAGCATGTAATCAAGTAACTCTCTAGCCTTTTTTGTAATCTCATTTGGTTTGGCTTTAACAGAATAAACAGTTTCAGAGTATGATTCAGCCATTCTTGTAATAGCTGAGACAGGATCTTTTTGAGCAAAACAGGCTGAACGAAATGCGCCCGCAGAAGACCCAATTAAATTTAATTCTGAAGAGCGATTTTGAAAGAAATCACTAAATAGATATTTATCTAATTCAAAAAGACAAAACCATTTGGGGCCTCCACTCGCACCAAGAAACGATGAAAATAACTCTTGTTTAAACCCTTCTTTCTGAATTTTTTCATGTGCCGATTTTCCAGCATAAATATCTAACATGTAATTATTATCTGACCTCTGTTATCTTCTCTTATAGTATTAAAAAGCATTTTTCTGGCTTATTTAAAAAAGTCACTGGTAACCCCGCCGTGTCAGAGTAGTTGTCCTGTCTTCTTTTCACAATAGTTATAGTCAGACGGCGGGTGGTTAGCAGGTT
>NZ_JBEOOG010000123.1:0-5562 GCF_040308965.1 Pseudoalteromonas sp. MER144-MNA-CIBAN-0113 | reverse complement strand
ATGTATAGATTAATAGATCATAAGCAGAACATACTTAGACCAAAAGGTGATCAGAGTTTTCACACAGTCTGGGCACAGAGCCACTGGTCGGCTCTAACTCATTTCTGTCCAAAAACGAGTTTAACCGACTGTCTGCTTCTCGCTCTAAGCGCACTTCAATCACACATAATTTGCTTGGCGTCTTGCAAACAATGGCAAGCTTACCTCCCCTCCTATTTACAGTAACAATAATAAAAATTGATTGTACTATGCGAGTAAAAGCCTTTTTAGATGAACCAAGCGTTAGTAACTTAAAACACATAAGAGTTATTAAGCTAAATAATTTTTTATAAAAATTCAGTAAAATTTTTTTTCCATATTATACTTTTTTATTATTGCTGTAATTTTGGACAACTATGTTAAACAATTATTCTGTGCGTACCCGTTTAGCAGTGCTTGCATTGCTACCAATTATGATTTTTTTAATTACATCGTTTTTTTCAATAAACACAATGGGAAGGTTAGTAGCAGGGATTGATAGTTTATACGACGACCGTGTCGTACCACTTAAACAAATTAAACATGTGTCAGATAATTACGCTGTAAATATTGTTGATTTACTTCACAAGTATCGTGCTGAGTCTATTACCAAATCAGCGCTTTTAGCGAATATTAATGATGCTAGAAATACGGCAGATGATGAATGGAAAGCCTACCTGAGTACACAGCTAACAGCTGAAGAAAAGCGCTTAGTAGATAACGTTGAAAGCAAACTAAAGCCCGTGCTTACGCACTTAAATAATTTGATTTTAAGCATTAATAGTGGTGAATTTTTATCACTACCACAAAAGCAATTTGTTTATGAGCTTTACCAACTCTTTGATCCGCTGAGTGCCAGCTACCAAGCTTTAATTGATTTACAACTTAAAGAAGCAAGTGATTTTAAAGTTAAAGCTGATGAGAATTATCAATTTATAAAATTGATAATGAGTGTGACAATCGCGATATTGATTTTACTGTTACTGATTGTTGCTTACTTTATTTATTCTTCGATACAAAATCCATTAATGTCATTACGCGGTACCATATCGCACATTGCGACCAATGCTGATTTAACAGCTCGTGCTGAGGTTCAAGGTAAGGATGAGATTGCAGATACCGCATCTAACTTTAATGATATGCTACTTCGGATCCAAGGTTTAGTAAAAGATATGGCAGGCGCAACGCTGACACTTGCCTCTGCAGCTGAAGAAATGAACTCTATTAGTATTCAGGTTGCCAGTACAGCAACGCAGCAAGAGCAACAATCGGCTATGATTGCAACTGCAATTACTCAAATGAGCAGTGCAATAGAACAAGTTGCTCAAAACGCGCAAACAACCTCAGACAAGGCAACAAGTGCCGACATTAAGGCAGGCCAAGGGCAACAAGCTGTTGCTGATAATATAGAGTCAATAAATACGCTTTCAACTTTAGTTAATACTAATACGCAGCTCATTACAGATCTAAATACACAAACCAATGATATAAACCAAGTTGTTATGATGATTCAAAGCGTTGCTGAGCAAACTAACTTGTTAGCTTTAAATGCAGCTATTGAAGCAGCAAGAGCTGGCGATTCTGGTCGTGGTTTTGCCGTTGTAGCCGATGAGGTAAGGCAACTTGCTCACAATACTCAAAAGGCAACCGCTAGCATTAATGAAATGATCACTAAACTACAAGGCATGGCTCAGCAAGCTGTTAATGCCATGGGTAACGCTGAAAGCAGCGCTAAAGAGAGTGTTGACCATGCTAATTATTCTTCGCAGGTGCTCAGCGAAATTAACCGTGAAGTTACTGAAATTGCAGATATGAATACTCAAATATCAACCGCAACACAGGAGCAAAAAATGGTCGCAAATGAGCTAAGCAGTAATATTAATGAGTTTAGCGCGAGTATCACGTCGGTCAGCGAAAGCTCACAACAAAATGCTCAAGCTTCGCAAGAACTCGCACAGCTTGCGGCAATGCTACAAGGGCAAGTTAATGTATTTAAAGTTTAGGTACTTTCATTTTGCCGCATGTTAGGAGTTATACCTTAAATGAAAGCCTTATTTGCCATCAATTAAAATTATTAATTGATGGCATGCTTGTTACTTTAAGCACTAGTTTGATTTGACAATATATTTATCCAATCACTGGGGTTTGAGAGTATAAACTGATACGAGCTGCCATCTTGCGTGAAAACCTCTATCGCATCAGCTGTTATTGGAACAAGGCCTGCGCCTTTGCCTTTACATTCAACCACTTTTAAAATTGTATCACGGGCAATTGTATATGGTTCTAACCCTAATTTTTCATTAAAAGGTTCAAAATTTAAGTCAGTTTGCGTAATCCAAAACTTTCCGTCCGCTTTCATAACTCCATTTTGAATGGTTGCCATTGTTGATTTAACGACAGTTGATTGCATATTTAAATTCCTTTACAAGTGCATATAATTTCAAATTGTTCAACTTCCTTCTGTTTATTATTACAGCTAACTTGATAGCCAAAAGCAAGTTTATTTGTGCACTAACGCCACAAAGCCACCTTTTAAATTTAAAAGTTACCCGCATATATTTACCTGCTTTAAACTTTGTGGAATAATCGCTGCCCTCTTAGGGGAGTAGCCCGCTCAGTAATGAGTAAACTTATCAACATAATTGCACCTCATGTGCATGGTAAGTTTGTAATGTTGTAGCAAGCGTTATCGGCGAGACCTAGGTAGACACTATCCTCATGGCGGGAGATAGCTGTTTGCCTTGGTTTAGTATTCCCGCCTGAAGATTATATTAATGGATATTTTTTTAACCTCTACCGTCACTGTTGCCCTTGCTGAAATAGGCGATAAAACCCAGCTTTTATCTTTACTATTAGCTGCTCGCTTTCATAATAAAATTGCACTTATTTTAGGCATTCTTGCTGCTACTATTATTAATCATGGTTTATCTGCATGGTTTGGTGATTGGCTAAGCGGGAACTTTGCCGTCGAATACTTACCTTGGATAGTCAATATAAGCTTTATTGTGGTAGGGCTGTGGCTACTTATTCCAGATAAAGATGAAGAAGTGAGCCATAAATACGACCGCTATGGTGCATTTTTAGTGGCCTTAATCTTATTTTTTATTGCTGAAATTGGGGACAAAACACAAATTGCAACCGTATTGCTCGGCGCACAATATCAATCAGTACTTTGGGTTACGGTGGGTACTACAGTAGGAATGTTAATTGCTAATGTCCCTGTTATTTATGCCGGTAAGGCGTTACTAAAAAGAATTCCATTAAATACCGTAAGAGCGATAGCAGCCAGTGTTTTTGTACTGTTGGGTATTTATGGTTTAGTGACTATATAATGATTAAATAACGTTTAAATCACTCTTTAATCGTTAAACAATAAAAAGCGCTTACCTACTTTTATACAAGTTAGTTGTAAGCGCTTTTTATATAAGGGTATATGATTTAGGCGTTATTTACACAATAACAGCCTTTTGTATCCGCTATTAATAATGATGAGTTAAATCCGGCCTGTAAATTACTAATAACGGTTTCCACAAAGCCACTACCTTGAGAGCATGCCAGCCCTTCAGATAAAGGCCCTGCATAAACAAACTCACCATTTTTATCAATTAAAACGGCGGCAGGTGTGGCAGGGATCACTGACTTTAACTCATTATTTAATACAAAATTTTGCACTTCAACGCCTTGGTTTGTAGCAAAGCGTTGCAGGGCTGATAAATGAGGCTGTGCTTGAATTGTACAGCCGCAATTTTCTTGCGTAATAATCACAAGTTGAGCACTGTCTTTGTTTTGCCACAGTACTTGGTTTTTAAATTGCGAAAACCAGTTTTGTTGTTTAAGCATATTACCCTCATCAAAGAGCTTTAGCTGCCCTAGCTGAAAGTAAACAAGTGCCGACACAACAAAAGCAAGCCATATACAAATTAAGCTAATGGTGAAATAACGAGACTTATTTAAATTTTGCAATACTTTGCTCTAATACATCAATACTTACGTCTATCAGTTGCACTTTAGCCGTTAACTGCTCAACTATTTTAGTCTCTTGATACTGATTTTGGCGCATTTGATCTGTACTCATTGCTATTTGCTCTGTATTTCCAGCCTGTTCGGCAACCACTTGAGCTACTGAGTTAGTGCTGGCAGATACCGCTTGAATTTGATCACTCATTGACGAAATATTCTCTTTCATCGTTGCGCTTATTTTTGTTAAATCAACCACAAATTCTACACATTGATTCATCGACTGAGTTGACGTGCGACTATTATTTACCAGATCTGTAAGCGTAGACGCTATTTTGGTTGTTGTTGCTTGGCTGCTATTTGCAAGCGAGCGTACTTCATCGGCAACAACAGCAAACCCTCTGCCATGCTCACCCGCTCGTGCGGCCTCTATTGCAGCATTAAGGGCTAATAAATTAGTTTGGTCGGCTATGCCTGAAATTTCATTGAGTAAACTAGTAATAACATCCCCAGCGGCCACTAAGTGGCTTAACTGCTCTTCAGTGTTTGTTAACAAGGTGAGTAGCTCGGTGCTTTTTCTGTCGGTTTGTAATACTTCTTCCAGCGCAACATTGGCTGATTCAGTAATGCTATTAACTTGTTGTTTTAAAGTATCGCTTTCTTGTTCAACTAACTTAAAACCATGCGCAACTTGTGCGCCTGAATTAGCAATATCATCTGTTTGCGCGTTTCGTTGCTGCGCGCTATTGGCTAACTCATCATGAACATGAATAAGCTCTTTAGAGTTATTTTTTAAAGAGTCAGACTGAACTTGAACTTGCTTAATCACATCTGATAAGTACTCAAGCAAAGTATTAAAACCAACTACCGCTTTGCTTGTTGTGTCATCTGCTCGCATAGAAAGCTTAACTTGATTTGGATCTTGCATTATTTGCTCTGTGGCATAACTTAACGATAGACCCGCACGGCGTTCGCGATTTAACGTTACGGCAATAAAACCAGCTACAAGCGCTTCCACAATGGCATACGCTGCGTGAATAAGCACTGTTGAAAAGGCGAGTCGGTCTGGATCAAATACGTAAAAACCAGTATTTTGTGTTTGCAAATAGTAAAAAGATAAGTGGTGTATAGCTACAAACACAATAGCGGTAATAAACACTCGCCACTCTATGAACATTATTAGCATGGCTAAGAAAATGAATATTTCGAAATGCACTTCAATAAGGCCATAGGCTTGTTGAATATGTAAAAATGAAAACATCATAATTGCAGCCGCAACAACATGCGGTGCCATTTTGCTATCGGGTTGGGTTTTTAAAAGCCAAATGGGGAGCAAACATAACGGTAAGCCGACAAGAAATGCTTCTGTCAGGGTGCCAAAATAAAGACCAATACCTATAGACTCAATAAACAAAAGACTAAAAATAATTGTGAATAACCGACTTACACTAGACATAAAAACCTTAAATTAATTGTGTTCTAATTTAAACACGTTCAGCTGATATTTAAAGGTAGTGTTTAGAAATCTGTGTCATTTCAGTATTATTAAGAAAACAGGAGTGACACATGACTCAATCTTTCGACTTC
>NZ_JBEOOG010000122.1:0-5592 GCF_040308965.1 Pseudoalteromonas sp. MER144-MNA-CIBAN-0113 | reverse complement strand
ATTGAGTGATCTTGATGGATGGTATTAGGTGATCGGCTTAGATAGTATTAGGTGATCGCGATGCATGAGAATACGCAGTATTTATCACTTCCTTCGGGAAACGCTATTTTACCTTGGCTGTTAACCACTCTATGCCATGGAATAGTAGAGTCTTTAGGCATCTTTTTTAATAAACGACCTACCAACCTAGCATTATTAGGATACCCTGCAAGCGCCGCTACTTGGCCATAACTGGCAACACACCCTGAGGGTATACTCGCAATAATAGTATAAATAACCGTTTCTTTATTAACGTCCATTATTGTTTAAGTACTCCTGACTGAGTAATTCAAATTGCTGCCAAATTTTACGGGCAACAGGACCATGGTGCATAGCATGTTGACGAAAAGCACGAATTTGCGCGCTAAACTGATGCTCTCTGTCTGTTACTATTATTTGCTGTAATGAGCCCGCGGCAATTTCTTTTTTACAGTGGCCTAAGCTCATCATTGCCCATCCTGCACCTGACAATAAAAACGACTTTAGGGTAGATATGTCATCTATTTTCATCACCGCAGCCCCTTTAGAATAAGACAGCCTGTCGCTGTCTATGCTCAAGCCACTTTCAAACATCGCTAAACACGGGTAAAGTTGTAACTCATCGTAGGTAAGCTGCTTAGGTAAAATCCCTTTTGCGCCAACAATACCTATATCTAGCTTGCCTATCGGTAAGCTTTCTAAATCGCCGGTGGCATGAAATAAATCAAACCATGGGCCAATCCCAAGCTCGGCTTGGCCGGTATTCACTTGCTCTAAAGATACAAACCGTTTACCACTGGTTAAACGAAATTCTGTACTAGAAAAATGCTTAAAAGTATTACTTATGATCTCGTTATAACTTTGCACATGACAAATTTGCTCATAGCAAACTCTATATTGCGCTTCATTCCCCAGCGCCAGCTCGGTTGCAAGCTGTGTAAGCTGCTCATTCGCGTTTAAAAGCTGTTTAGCTTCACGATGAAAAATACGTCCTTTTTCGGTAAGTTGTAATCGGTATTTAGAACGGTCGAGTAGATCAAAACCTAATTTCGCTTCTAAGTTTTTAATCGCCAGTGTCAATGCAGGCTGAGTTTTATGTAGCTTTAATGCAGCGCCACTTAAGCTCGCACTTTGCACAATAGCATCTAAAATTTGTAATTGATTAAGTTTCATAGTCAGCCCAGCACATTATAAGTAAAACTTATTGAGTTTCTAAAATTTAATGAATTTTATTTTATATGTTTGCAGCGTATGCTGCACTGACTTATTTAGCCTTTTTTTATCATGGAGATATCATGCCACTGTTTCGCTTATGTTTACTATCTGCGACATTACTAAGTTTAATAGGCTGCTCGGAGCCAGAGAAAATAGTTAAAGAAGAGCCGATTCGCCCTGTTAAATTATTTAGTATTGGTCATGATTCGCAAACAAACATACGCAGTTTTCCTGCGGAAGTCGTTGCAAACCAGGGCTCGTACCTGGCTTTTAGGGTCAATGGTGAGTTGGTTGAATTTCCTGTATTAGCCGGTGAGCAGGTAAAAAAAGGGCAACTATTGGCGAAATTAGACCCTGAAGATTTTCAATTACAATATAATGAGCGCAAAGCGCGCTATGAACTGGCTAAGTCGCAGCTAAAACGTATTAAACAACTATTTGATAAAAATATCACCAGTCAATCCGAGCTTGATCAAGCGGTTGCCAATGAACAAGTCGCTGAGTCAGCGTTTAAAATTGCAGAAACAAATTTAGAGTACAGTGAACTTCGTGCTCCTTTTGCTGGCATAGTAGCCAAAGTGTTTGTAAAAAACTTTGAAAGTATTCAAGCAAAACAAAATGTTTTGCGCTTAGAAACCCGTGATTTTATGGATGTAGCAATACAGGTTCCTGAAAAAATCGTGGCACGTATTCAAAAAGATACCCAATATCAACCTATGGTTGAATTTGATGGCTATCACGACAAGCAATACAAACTCACGCTTAAAGAATGGGATACCCAAGCCGATCCTGCAACACTCACCTATAAAGTGGTGTTTTCATTACCGGTGCCAGAAGATTTTAACTTACTTGCGGGTATGTCGGGACAAGTGATGATAGATTTGAGCAAAGTTACACGCTCACAAACCCCCTACACTATTTTACCTATTGAGTCGGTATTTTCAGATCCTAATAAAAGCCTAAGCGATAATGCCTATGTGTGGGTTTTTAATCAGCAAACTGGCACTGTGCATAAACAAGCAGTACAAGTGGGCCAATTGCATCACGACACTATTGAAGTTCTTAGCGGCGTAAAAGAAGGCCAACAAATTGTCTCTGCTGGTGTTCACTCTTTACAAGAGGGCATGTCTGTTCGCCCTTGGAATAAAGAGCGAGGCTTATAATTATGGGCTTTGCGCAACTATCTATTGAGAAAAAGGTCATTAGCTGGATGTTTACGCTGTTGCTGTTAATTGGCGGCAGTGTGTCTTATTTTGATTTAGGCCAGCTGGAAGACCCTGAATTCACTTTAAAAAAAGCCATGGTGATCACTTTATACCCGGGCGCCTCTCCACAGCAAGTAGAAGAAGAAGTCACATTTCCGATTGAAAATGCCATTCAACAGCTCCCTTATGTTGATTATGTCACCTCTATTTCATCCAATGGTAAATCACAAATTACCGTAGAAATGAAAAGCACCTATCGTAAACAAGAGCTTAGACAAATATGGGATGAAATGCGTCGTAAAATTAACGACCTTAGCCCGTCGCTGCCAAGTGGTGTTTACCCCAGTAATGTGATTGATGATTTTGCCGATGTTTACGGCGTTATGTTTGCCGTCACGGGCGATGGCTACTCGTATGATGAATTAAAAGACTATGTTGATTATTTAAAACGAGAACTTGTTTTAGTCAAAGGAGTGAGTAAAGTTACAATTGCGGGACAACAGCAGCCACAAGTAATGGTTGAGGTATCGACGCAAAAGCTTGCCCAACTCGGTATTGCGCCTAGTCATATTTATGATTTACTGCAATCACAAAACACCGTATCTAACGCTGGACGTATTCGCGTGGGTGATGAGTCTATTCGCTTGCACCCTACTGGTGAATTTAAAGATGTAAAAGAACTTGAAACCTTACTAATTTCAAAATCAGGTGCCAGCGAACTCATTTATCTAGGCGATGTTGCAAAGGTTTACCGTGAATATGCTGAAGTACCGACCAATGTGATTCATTACAATCAACAACAGGCTCTGCTTATTGGTGTGTCGTTTATGTCTGGGGTCAATGTTGTTGATGTGGGTAAACACATAGATGAGCACTTAGCATCTCTTGAGTATCAACGCCCGCATGGTATTGATATTAGCTCAGTGTATAACCAACCTAAAGAAGTAGAGCAGTCGGTAGATGGCTTTATTGTTAGTTTAATAGAGGCCATTGCAATAGTTATTGTAGTACTACTTATTTTTATGGGCTTTAAAAGTGGGGTTTTAATCGGCGGTATATTATTACTGACCGTATTAGGCACATTTATATTTATGAAGCTGTTTGCGATTGACTTACAACGTATATCATTAGGTGCGCTAATTATTGCACTAGGTATGCTGGTCGATAACGCCATTGTTGTGACCGAAGGTATTCTCATCAACCTCAAGCGCGGACAAACAAAGCTTAAAGCGGCAGTTAATATTGTCGATCAAACTAAGTGGCCACTACTTGGCGCAACAGTTATTGCCATAACCGCTTTCGCACCGATTGGTTTAAGCTCAGATGCCAGTGGTGAATTTGCTGGTAGCTTATTTTGGGTGCTGTTTATTTCTTTGCTCTTGAGCTGGATCACCGCAATTACGCTCACGCCGTTTTTTGCCCACTTGATGTTTAAAGAAACCGAATTTAAACACGAACATAATCAAGAGCATGAAGACCCTTACCAAGGCATCATATTCAATGGTTATAAAGCGATATTAAATTTAGCTATGCGCTTTAGAAAAACAACCTTAGTCCTTATGGTTGCTCTTTTATGCAGCGCTGTAGTGGGTTTTGGTGCTGTGAAGCAATCATTTTTTCCAGCCTCGAATACCCCGATGTTTTATGTCGATTACTGGCAAGATCAAGGCGCTGATATTCGCGCAACCCTTGAGGGCATTAAGCAGCTAGAAGCTTATTTACAAAAGAATGAACTGGTCACAGAAATCACCAGTACGGTTGGCCAAGGTGCGCCGCGTTTTATGCTGACTTACGCGCCTGAAAAATCCTACCCTGCTTATGGACAGTTAATTATTCGTGTCACCAATCGTGAAGCCGTCGCAAAAGTCATGCAAAAAGTGCGCGATTACGCAAAGCAACATCCACTGTCAGCAAAGTTAAAAGTAAAACCAATGGAGATTGGCCCCTCAACTGATGCCAAAATAGAAGCGCGGTTCTCAGGCCCCGATCCGGTTGTTTTAAGACAGCTTTCATCACAGGCTAAAGAGATTATCGCTAAAGACGACGGTGCCTTTAACATTCGAGATGATTGGCGTGCACGCACTAAAATGATTCGTCCGCAATTTAATGAACAAAAAGCGCGCCGTTTAGGGATCACCAAATTTGATCTTGACCAAGTTCTGTTAACGAGCCTGTCGGGTAAGCAAGTAGGTGTATATCGTGATGGTACGCAATTATTGCCTATTATTGCCCGTTCACCGGCAAGCGAGCGTTTAAATGTAGACAGTGTTCACGATTTACAAATTTATAGCCCTGTTTTACGCGTGTTTGTGCCGGTTACCCAAGTGGTTGATGAATTTATTGTTGAGTGGGAAGACAGCTTAATTATGCGTCGCGATCGTAAACGCACCATTACTGTGATGGCAGATCATGATGTTTTGGGTGATGAAACGCCTGCAAAATTATTTGCTCGGGTTCGCGCTGAGGTTGAAGCAATTGATTTACCCCGTGGCTATGAAATGCAATGGGGCGGCGAGTTCGAATCATCAAGCAAAGCGAAAAAGGCTATTTTTGGCTCGTTACCACTGGGCTATTTAGCAATGTTTGCAGTAACAGTATTACTGTTTAACTCAGTGAAAAAACCTTTGGTTATTTGGGCAACTGTACCGCTGGCTATTATTGGTGTTAGTGCAGGCTTAATAGTGATGAATGCGCCGTTTAGCTTTATGGCGCTACTGGGCTTATTAAGCTTAAGCGGCATGCTAATTAAAAACGGCATTGTACTGGTTGATCAAATAAACTTAGAACTGAGTGAAGGTAAATCGCCATATCAAGCAGTGTTTGACTCAGGCGTAAGCCGTGTGCGCCCTGTAGCCATGGCCGCTATCACGACAATACTTGGCATGATCCCATTACTATTCGATGTATTTTTTCAGTCGATGGCGGTCACCATTATGTTTGGCTTAGGGTTTGCCACCATACTGACGCTAATTGTAGTGCCGGTTTTATACACTGTGGTATTTAGGATTGATTACCCTAAACAGTAGGCTAACAAAAAACGCAGCTAAGGCTGCGTTTTTATTTGCTTTTTTACACAAGCTTAATTAACCTGAGATCTGCTTAAGCGATAACTAGTGCGTTGAGCTCTACGTCAGTTAAATTAAGGTGTGGCTTA
>NZ_JBEOOG010000121.1:0-5653 GCF_040308965.1 Pseudoalteromonas sp. MER144-MNA-CIBAN-0113 | reverse complement strand
GATGTGTAATGAGGTTGAATATCACCCGACACACTCATGAACAAAATATTCGTCTCACACGCCTTAGCAATACGGCGACTGCTGATAAAACCATGTGCATAGCCGAGCAAAATAATCTTTAGCATCACTGAAGGTGGATACGCCGCCGCGCCCGTTTTATCATTGTTATACCACGCGTCAAAGCCCGACAAATCGAGTTTATTTTCGACAATATAACAAAGCGCATACTCAAATGTACCTGGCAATATTTGCTCAGCAAAATTGATTGGAATGAATTTATTTTGGCAGGATAAGTCAGGCTTATAGTTGGCCATAACAATTTACCGTGGGTGAATAATATCTATTAGATCACAGTAATCCTGTGGGTTCAAGGTTAAAAAACAATCAAGTGAAATGTGTAGAACCAGTTCCTAAAAAGAGTAATTCTACAACCTCAACGCCGCATTAAGATGTGAGCTGCGCTTGGCTATACTAGAGCGAAGCGAAAGAGCCAAGCGTTGCGAATTACTCTTTAATGCTTTGTTATGTGTCTGAACTATATGACTTTTACAAAATATACTGGCGACGTATTTTCAGGAAAAGTCGATACGATTGGTGCAGCTTCAACACCCCATGCAAAAAACGTTTGCTTGTTGCAAGCAGTACAAGTTGCAGCATACTCGCCGTTAGCTTGAAATACTCCATTAAGAGCTGCCTGACATTTCGTGCCACATTCTTTGCACACTACATTAGTTATTGAGTAAGACATTGCAACCTACCTGTTTGATTTATAATAAGATCGTGAACCAATTTTTTTGAATTCTACTTTGTTCTGATCTTGTAAGTGGCGAGCTAACGTTGCGAAAAGCCACCCAGTTTTATTATCAGTTTTGTTACCTTGCGGGTAAGCATTCTTAGTGAGATTAAGCTGTTGCTTGATAAAAGCTGCTGGCACCCAACCTTCGTTAAACCCTGATTCAGACTTAACTATAAAGCTTAATACTTGCTCCGCCATCTCATTAAACAGTTGATCTATTTGATTCTTTTCTTCCACCAATGCCTCCTGACACATTCCCTATTTTAGAGCGAAAACGTCCTTATTTTGTGAACGTATATTAATAGCAAATAGTGTAAATTATTGCCAACTATAAATATTATGCTTTATATAGCTTATATAAACATGAAAAAAAGAGGAAAGTTTCCTCTCATTCTTACCAAATTAATGACGACTCACCTGAATGACTGGTTTTCGCTCAAAGCAGCTTGCAAAAGAAAGTATTTTCGTTCTACGTTCATTATATTTTGGCTGACCCACAATCGATGTCGACACGCATATTCTCCGTGTTTCAAATCGTACTAAGCTTGCCATGGGTAAAAATGTGGTAGCTGTTGAGCAAAAACTCGAAAAGTGGCAGCTGTATTATTGAAGACTTGTATGAGTTTAAAGATAAGGCTGAATAGCCATATGGCGATTGCTCTTCGATCAACACGTACAATTTCCTAATGCAGGTGCCTAACTTGGCACCTTGCACTTTCTTATACTGCAAATTAATTAAATAAACGCTTATATCTGCACCCGTACTAAAAGCAGTTATAGAACATTTTCAAAGTATTAATTTCACAAGCGTCAATCCTTTAGTTATGCTGTTGAGTATTATGAAATTTTATTACGAGAATTCCTATGCTACCAATACTTCGTATCTTGTTAATTGAGCAAGATCCAGTCACCTTACAAGAGCTTTCAACGAATCTATCGAAGACCATTGTCAATTTTGAGCGAGATGATATTCATATCGATATTATTGAGCGTCTTGAGCTAAAACAAGCGTTGGACATTGTAGAGGAAGATGGTGATATTCAGGCTGTAGTGCTTAGCTGGGATTTGCAAAATAAGGTTGGCGAACGCACTTATAGTCGCTTTATCGAGCAGTTAAAAGGGATCCGCCTTGAGCTGCCTGTTTATGTTATTGGCGATGATACGAAGGGGCTAGAAATCGTTAATGAGTCGGAGGAGATTGAGTCTTTCTTTTTTAAAGATGAGGTAATTTCTGATCCTGAAGCAATTTTAGGCTATATGATCAACGATTTCGATGACCGCTCAGAAACCCCATTTTGGACTGCGTATCGCCGTTATGTTGGCGAAGCAAACGATTCTTGGCATACACCAGGTCACAGTGGCGGCTCGAGCTTTAGAAATTCTCCTTATATTAAAGATTTTTATCAGTTTTATGGTCGTAATGTGTTCGTGGGCGATCTGTCGGTTTCTGTTGATTCGTTAGGATCATTATCAGATAGCACCAATACCATTGGCCGTGCGCAAGAGTCAGCAGCGGCGACGTTTGAAGTCAAGCATACCTATTTCGTTACCAATGGGTCGTCTACCTCAAATAAAATCATCTTGCAGACATTGCTGCGTAAGGGCGATAAAGTGATCATCGACCGCAATTGTCATAAATCTGTGCACTATGGCATTTTGCAATCAGCGAGTTTACCTGTTTATTTGTCGAGTATTTTAAATCCTAAATATGGCATTTTTGCGCCGCCGTCATTGGCTGATATAAAACAAGCAATAGAACAAAATACCGATGCAAAATTGCTGGTTCTCACCGGTTGTACTTACGATGGCCTACTGAGCGATCTGAAACAGGTGGTCGATTTTGCCCATCAACATGGTATTAAAGTATTTATTGACGAGGCATGGTTTGCTTACTCGCTGTTTCATCCAAGCCTACGATACTATTCCGCCATTCATGCTGGCGCTGACTACGTCACTCATTCGGCGCATAAAGTGGTATCGGCGTTTTCTCAAGCGTCTTATATTCATGTTAACGACCCTGATTTCGATGCTGATTTCTTTCGTGAGATTTACAGTATTTACGCCAGTACATCGCCAAAATATCAGCTTATCGCGTCGCTTGATGTGTGCCAAAAGCAATTAGAGATGGAAGGCTATAAGTTACTCAATGCTTTGTTGAACCATGTGGAAGAATTTAAACAACAGATGGCTTCACTCAAACAAATTAAAGTGCTTGGTAAACAAGATTTTATGGAAATATTTCCACACTTTAGTGGTGATAACATGGGTCACGATCCGCTAAAAATTCTCATCGACATTAGCGAATTACCCTATTCATTAAAAGATATTCATAAATATCTTCTTGATGAAATTGGCCTAGAAATAGAAAAATACACCCACAGTACCATTTTGGTGTTACTGACTCTTGGCGGCACGCGTTCGAAGATCATTCGTTTATACAATGCGTTGAAAAAACTCGATAGTGGCAAGGTAAAACTAGCCACATCGACGCGACGTTCTCGCTTACCGGAAAACCTACCAGCTATAGACTTAGCCTGTATTCCAAGCGAAGCTTTTTATGGCGAGCGCGAATCGGTACCTATTAGCAAAAGTAACAACCGCATTTGCGCTGGTTTAGTTACGCCCTACCCGCCAGGCATTCCGCTTTTGGTTCCGGGGCAACATATTACACAAGAGCATGTAGACTATCTTAAGGAGCTTGCAGGACAAGGATTAACAATTCAAGGCAGTTTTGATGGCGAAATCTATGTTCTTAAGGGCAAAGCTAATAAGTAAAAAGTATATTTTAATAGAGTTGAACTCCTTATAACTAAACAGCAATATCACATGATATTGCTGTTTAGTAGAATAAAGAGCTGATCCTCACACTCCAAAAATAAATGAGGCCTGAATGCAATGATACAATTGAAGAACAAAAAGGCGCTCACGCTTCTGCGCGTTGCAGCTCTCATTGTTACTCTTACTAGCATATACATTTTTGCCCCTTGGCAGTTTGCTTTATATTACTTTCACCCACTGCCCGCTAACGTTCAAGCACAAACACAAGAGGCTATTGAACAAGGAGTCGATGGCATTATTGTTTACATTCATAAACAAGGACAGCAACCTGAATATTTTGCAAATGGTTGGCATGATCGAGAGCAAAAAATCCCCGCATACCCTAATGCACTATTTAAAATAGGCAGTATCCGAAAGCTTTATGACGCAGCGGCTTTAACTAAGCTTGCAGCCATTGGACGTATTGATATAGATAAAACACTGGCTGATTATCTTCCATCATTAATTGGGCGCATTGAAAACGCAGATAAAATTACATTGCGAATGATGGTAAAGCACAAAAGTGGCATACCCAATTACACAGACACCGATAATTTTGATTGGTCAATCACCTACCCTGATCCACTTGCATTAGTGCTCGATGAACCCGCTGATTTTAGCCCTGATGCTGATTATGGCTATTCTAATACTAATTATTTGTTGCTGCGAAAAATTATGTCTAACGTACTGGGTTATGATCACAACCAATATATTAAAGATGAAATTTTAACGCCACTGGGCCTAACGAACACGTTTTCATCAGTGCATGAAATAAATTTAGTAGATTTGATGAGTGGTTACTACGTAGGTTATGAGAATGATTTTAAAGCACTCGATCAAGGCTATGTGGCTACCGCACAAGATATAGGCGACTTTCTTATTGCTTTAAACAAAGGCGCTTTTTTCGACGAACAAGAGCAAGCTTTGTATGCATCACTTTATAAGTATGAACACACGGGTTGGGTATTAGGGTATTCAAGCATTGCTCGTTATTATAAAGATATCGATACAGTCGTTGTACAATTTATAAATACTAATGGCGATGATACTGTGATGCTCACAGAAATAATTTATAATCGGATTATTGATATTTTAACAGCGCAGCGGTAGTTGTTATAAAATGGCTGCGTTATCAAAATTTATGTGAATTTTAAGAGGGTTTAAATGCGTTTACTACACACCATGTTACGGGTTGCTGATCTAGATAAATCAATTGCGTTTTATACTCAAGTGCTCGGTATGAAAGAGTTACGCCGTGCTGATAACGAAGAGTACCGCTACACCCTCGCCTTTGTAGGATACGGTGATGAAACTGACACGACAGTACTTGAACTAACCTATAACTGGGATACCGACAGCTACGATTTAGGTAATGCCTATGGCCATATCGCCATTGAGTTTGATGATATTTATAAAGCCTGTGAAGATATTAAGGGCGCTGGTGGTAACGTTAGCCGTGAACCAGGACCAGTAAAGGGTGGCACAACAGAAATTGCGTTTGTAAAAGATCCAGATGGCTACTCAATTGAACTTATTCAGAAAAAAGAGAACATAAATAAATTTTAGTAAATTTATTTAATAGGTTTACTAACCCCTTTTTAATTATCTAAGCTCAACTCTGATACGATATTAAAAAAGGTGCTGTATGCACCTTTTTATCGTAATTGACTGTCTTTACTGCCACGCCGATTAAGCCCTTTTGAAAGCCCGCCTTTACCTTCTAGGTCAGCTTGGCAGCTTACACAATACTTAACCCCAGGTACCGCAAGTCTTCGTGCCTGTGGTATTGGTTCATCACATTCTTCACATAGCTCGGCACTGGCTCCAGAAACTAAATTACTTCTAGCATACTGCACAGCGTCATTAACGCTTGCGTCAATTTGTTCTTGAATTGCACCATCACGTGCCCATCCACTTGCCATATAACCTCCTATTTATTTGGACGTTTATATGTACCCTAACATAACCTGAGCTTCGGATAAGAAATTACTAATTTAAAGGAACTAAATGCTCGTTCCATGATCCGATCATTCGACCAAG